>NZ_JJQL01000025.1:0-6303 GCF_000979975.1 Methanosarcina sp. 1.H.A.2.2 | reverse complement strand
TGTGCATAAAAATTCAAAAATTCAATAGCAAGTTACATTATTTACAGTTTTCCAATAAAAATACCTGAATAATAATCCGAGATCTGCGGAAAGTCTGTTAAAGGCAGACATATGAGTTATTCATCTCTTCGCCATTTTACCCGAAGATTGGATACTACTTAACTTTTATCAAATATTTTTGATTCACTGATTTTTGATTCACTGATTTTTGATTTACTGATTTTTGATTCACCGAAGATCTGCTCTGTTTTCCCTATTTTTAATTTTTCAGATGTTATGCGATTTTTGATTCATGGGCTTACTTTTAATTTTTTCTCAACCTGTATTCGCAAACTTTCCCGAAAATTCATGTTTCGATACCGGTATAACAATAATACATATTATTAATATCAAGTAGCAACAAAGTAAACAAAAGTATTAAATATTAGTTAGTCGTATAGATAAGTGTCTCTACCCGACAGACGCAAATCTGAAATCGCCTCCTAAATCGTCGAAAGCACCTGAAACTCCTTTTTGCCCCTGCCTGAGAATAAACGGGTAGGGGTCAAGGGTGCAAAACTCAGGGAAAAATGATATAGAAAAGCATTCCGGCAGCAGAGTTTTTTTCTGTATTTTCGGTTTTCAAATTTCCAGGAAGAATCAATAGTCTCTAGTTAAGGATATAGAAATATTACTTCGATTTAGCATGCTTCGTCAAAAATACAAAATGACGAACAAATCAGGTGTTTCAGCCAAAAAAACGGGGTCTTGATAACAAGTTAATGATTGAAAATTGTGCCAGCGAGTACTATTCGATAGTTATACCTCCCTGACCACCCTGAATCCCAGACTGTTAAGCCTCCGATCCTGCGCCGCAAAAAGCCTTTCAGCCGACCTGCAGCTTCCGGCATTTCCGTTCCAGCCTCCGCCTCTTCTTATCCGTACAGGAACCGATATACCTGGGAAGGGACTCTCCCATGCCCTGCCGTCTGAAGGTGCTCCTTTGTAGCTGATGTGGTACTCGTCCTGTACCCACTCCCCTACATTTCCATAGATATCATAAAGGCCCCAGGGATTGGGCTTTTTCAAACCTACAGGGTGAGTTTCAAGTCCGGAGTTCTCAAGAAACCAGGCATATTCTGTGAGTTTGGATTCGCAGTCACCGAAAAAGTGGCTGCTTGTGGTTCCTGCCCTTGCTGCATATTCCCACTCGGCTTCTGTGGGGAGGCGGTAGACTGAGCTTTTTTCGCCAGTATTTTCAACGGCATTAAGTTTTCGTATAAAAACCTGTGCTTCTTCCCAGGAAACCATTTCAACCGGGTGCTTTTCACCCTTGAAATATGAAGGAGAATTTCCCATAACTTTACTCCACTGTTCCTGCGTAACCGGATACCTGCCCAGATAAAAGGGTTTTTTTAGAGATACCCTGTGTACAGGGCTTTCCCAGAGCTTTCTGCGCTTCTCACGGGAAGGAGAGCCCATATCAAATTCTCCTGCGGGGACAGGGACAAACTCCATTCCGATTGAGTTTCTAATCAGGTTGCTTACAGTGATTGGACTGTTAATAGAGTACGCAGCCGAACCTTTAACTGAACTGTCAGTTAGAGTGCCATCTGAGTTTTCAGTTAAATTCTCAGTTAAATTCTCAAACGTGGGTGCAGATTCTTTTGAGCATGTACATTTTCTACAAAAGTATATGTTTGGATCCAGTGGTCTCACAACTCCAATAAGAATAAATATTCCTCAGAGTGCTATTTTCTTCTTCTGTTTTTTATTTCTTCCTTTTTGACTTTTTATTCATTTTTTATTTTTCTCTTTATCAGTCATTCTTATTTCGACTGAGTATTAATTTTTACCTTATGTGTTACAATCTTTCTTGAAGTTTATATATTTTTAATATGATCTTTTCAATTTATACCTATATTAGCCCATAATTAACCTTGGAATCCTGAAATTTGAAGAAATATCGATTTAAAAAATATCTAATACAGAGAGGGCAATTAGGCTCAAAAATGAAAAAGTTTTTAGGGCATTATACATAAGTAACAGGGTAAACTGCAGCTGAGCAGGTGAGCAGATGAAACAGTCACTTATTAATCTCATCCTCTTTTCTGACAGGAGAAAAGATCTTTTACTTCTCCTGAGGGAAGAGCCAAAAGATATCGATACAATCAAAGAGTTGCTCAACGTAGATGCCGGCTCGATCCAGCCTCATATTAAAAAAATGAAAGATGCTCACCTGATAACCGAGGTAAAGAAAGTCTACAGTTTGTCCGAAATAGGAAAAATAATAGTCGAAAATCTGGAGCCTTTCCTGAATTCAATTGAGGTTTTTGAAGTCAATGACAAATACTGGAAGACCCGTGATTTAACCCAGATTCCCGATTTCCTTCTGGAGAGGATTGACGAACTTGAGGGCTGCGAACTGCTGGAGCCTGATGCGGAACATCTGTTTGAGACCCCGAAAGCTCTCCTTGAAAAACTCCTGAGTTCAAAAGAGATCTTTACCTTTGTATCCTACTTTCATCCGGAAGCCCCTTCCATTTATGCAGGCATTGCGGAAAATGGCATGAAGCAGGTTCTCTGCATGACAGAAAATGTTATAGAGCGCTTGTTTTCCAGTTATCCGGAAGAAGCTGACAGGCTGTCCAGAAATAAGAATTCAAAAATATTTGTCTGCCGAAAACCCGCATCTATCCCCTCAATTATTGTAACTGACAGGTTTCTTGCACTTAAACTTTTTGAAAATGATGGCAAATTGAGGGATCAGATACTTGTAGCCACAGAGGAAAAAGCTTTAGGCTGGGGAAAGGAGCTTTTCTGGCACTGCATGCAGATGGCTGAACCACTGGAAGAAAAGCCAGGCTTTTGAACTTCTTTAAAATTTCAGTTAAACCAACTTTTAAACCAACTTTTAAACCAGCTTTTAAAACAGCTTTTGAACCCGCTTTTGAACCCGCTTTTAAACCGGCTTTTTTTACTCTGAACTTCCTCAACGTTTCATTCTGTATTTTTACGGATCCTAACTTCCTTGCATTCACAGTAAATCATCTGAATTTTCAGCCCTTTGCTATCAATTTCAGGTTCATGAGGCACATAATCAAACCCATAAATGCTCCCAATTTTTGCCCATACCTGTACCCGGGGATGTAAACTTAAAAGAGTTTTTCCGAAAAATACCCGGACTGCGGGAAACAGTTAATAGCAAAAAAGGTGTACGAGTCTGTAGAAGATCAAAGGTCGGAAAAGTTATCAGGATTGACTTAAAAGTTAATAAAATAAACTTAAAGGTTGACCGGATGGATTAAAGGATTAATCAAATAAAGATTCAAATAAAGATTCAAATAAAGATTCAAATAAAGATTAATGGACTGTTCTGACCAGAATAATGTTTATGCAATGTGAAAATGGGCAGATAAGAAGTAATAACTGCCATATTAATAATGAAAATGGAGATGGATTATGAAGCTCTGGTTGCTCAAAGCCGCAGGCACTTTAGAAGACGAAGAAATAATTCGGGAGGACAGCGTGGTTACCATCGGGTGGTCCGAGTTCTCCGATTTATCGAATATTAAAAACGAAGAGCAGGTAAAAAAACTCATACTCGAAAAATATCCCGGCATGCGAGGAGATCGTTCCGGAACCTGGGCAGAGGATATCTGCTCTTTCATTACAAAAATAAAAAAAGGAGACCTTGTAGCAGTCCCCCTCAAGACCAAAAATGAAGTACTGATCGGAAAGATTTCCGGGGACTACGAATACAGGCAGCTCAGCGACTTTATCAGCCATATCAGGAGAGTCAGGTGGCTCAAAACCCTTCCAAAAGGGGCATTTGAAGAAGAATATAATGTGGACTTTAACTCCCCTGAAGCTCTCCTCCTGATAAAAGCAGACCCTGCAAAGCTATCAGATTTCATCGAAACAAAAAGCCTGGGAGCTCTCATCGAAGAAATGAGCTTTGCCCTTGAAGATCTGGAGTTCCTGAGGGAGCAGATGCTTGACATGGTCTACAGGCTAGCTGAAACTGATGAAATACCTGAAGTCCGGAAAATAGCCGCAGAAATGGAAAAGATGCTGAGAGAAAAATGATTTAATGAGGGATTGGGAAAAGGGTCAAAAAGAAAAGGCAATGATTGCATATAATATGCCATTGCTTTTCCTATCATCGCCGTGGCGGTGTTAACTCCATTTCTCACCCTTAATGAACCTGTATCTGGTCGATAATCCCCTTTGCTTGATCAACCATGTAATCCGCTTCAGCAGCCGAAATCTGCTCGCATACTTTCATTTTTTCAGCGAGATGAATGAAGGATTTAAGCATGGAAACGGCTTTTGCATCCTCTCCTTTTTCGTGGAAACCTTTCGATGTATCAAGAAGCTCAGTAAGAGCGTTTTTTGTCAGCACATGGCATTTGTAGGTATTTTCCACATACTCCCTGAGAGCCTTCATTCCCTCCAGAGCCGGCACCTCAGCCGAAGCAAGAGTAAACATGTAGATATCGGGGTTTCCATTGCGGTCATCCTGCCACACTATCCTGTCCCCATAGATATCTGGAGCCCCATGATAAACGGCTTCATCGCTGGTTATCGGTATTTCCCTGGAACTGGAGATTTCATACATGTAGATGTCTGGGAACACCATTCCATACATCAACACTATCCTGTCTTCGTAGATTGCCGGGCTCCACGCATCGGCGGCAATGAAAGTCAGTTCTGAAGTAGAAAGGTTATACATCCAGACTAAATCGCCTGCCCCTTCACTCATATACACCACCCTATCCCCGTAGATAGCAGGCCCGTATTCAAGAAAACCTCCATCTCCTGCGAGCTGAGTTTCCGTGGAAGTAGAAAGGTTGTACATGTAGATGTCGACGATGTAGGTATCCGCATTTCCATTCCGTTCATCTGTCCAGACTATCCTGTCCCCATAGATAGCAGGCCCTCTCTGGTTCGATTCGTTGGTGGTTATCTGAGTTTCGATGGAACTGGAGATATTAAACATGTAGATATCCGCATTTCCATTCCTATCATCTGTCCAGACTATTCTGTCCCCATAGATAGCAGGCCCACTTTGATTCGATTCGTTTGTGGTAATCTGAGTTTCGGTGGAACTGGAGAGGTCATACATGTAGATATCCGCATTTCCATTCCTATCATCTGTCCAGACTATCCTGTCCCCGTAAATAGCAGGGCCGCTCTGGTTTGATTCACTGGTGGTAATCTGAATTTCGGCGGAACTTGAAAGGTCATACATGTAGATATCCCAGTTTGGATCGTAAATGTAGGCATCATAATATCCATTTCGATCATCCTGCCACACAATCCGTTCACCATAGATATCGGGACCCATCTGGCTTGAGTTATTGGTAGTGATCTGAGTTTCAATACCCTGTGCCATATCCGCAGACGCGGTCGCACAGATGAAAGGCAAAAAGAATAAAGCTACAACTATTGAACACAGCCTTTTTCCGGTTTTCATTTTTATTCTCCCAGGATTTTGAAAATTAGTTTTCTTTGGTTGTTGGTTATTAGTTGTCTTTTTCTTTCTTTATTCAGTGTTTAGCACTCACAATCGTCCATTCCAGTAAAAATCAATATCAATATGCCTATTTTTCAAAAATCAAACAGATCTTATAAATATAGGCATACAACTGGCAAGACCATATTAATAAGTATATAATGATAATTATATATAATAACTCCTGGTAATAATATTTCGGCAGCCCCTGCTTAATTTGCCGATATTATTCAAAATATCCAAAAAGCAAATTTTTTGTATTTATTTTCTGACTTTTAGGGATGAAGCTTTCTTGTCAGCTACGTAAGAAAAATAATAACAGGTAATCATGCTGTTATTAAGAAAAAGCGTGCGTTATGGGAAACGCCTTCCCTGCTCGAAGAATATTTCCCTTGTTCCCGGAAACCGCACTTTAATCCACAGAGAAAATTTCAAACTACAGGTAAATACAAGCTGCTCCACCAGCTTGTCTGGCGGCCCTGCAAAAAAGAGGAAAGAAGAAAGAAGAAAGAAATAGAGAGAAAGAAGAAAGAAGAAGCTGGGAAATGTAGTAAAAGGCAATAAAAGCAGATTTGGACTCTTATTTGCCTATTCTTTCCTTTTTCTTCTTATTTGTTTGCAAGACCGCTCTCCTGCGTCAAGCGTGAAAAGAACGACTTGATATAGTGAATAAGGTTAAATCAATTGAAATAGTCCATTTAAAAGTTAAGTGAACTACCCCCTCCCTGCCTGATGGCGAGGAAGGGGCTTCTTGCTTCATCCCCCGAACTACTGTTCGCAAGTCCACAAGCCCATCCCCTACGTTC
>NZ_JJQL01000029.1:0-8690 GCF_000979975.1 Methanosarcina sp. 1.H.A.2.2 | reverse complement strand
ACGCCATTTCACGAATGATATTTCTAAATGAACAGATTCGAAAACAATAAAGGTTAAAAACGGGGTCATTTTATGGAATATCCTTTTGTTTCGGTTGTAGCAGGTATTCGCAACGAAGAAAAATTCATTGAAGAATGCATTGAAGCGCTTCTTAATATTCATTAAGTCTATTCAAAAATCGCTTTAAGGATCTGCGGCGAAGTAACATGGCAATATTCAGGACTGATTAAATAACTTTCACTAGCAAGATGACTGATTTAGCTTCAACTAAATTATTCTTTGCCTAAGTTATTCCGTTTATGTCAAAGAGGATCTTGTTGCTTTTATTGACAGGGAATTTAGTGTCAATTCCCTGTAACTGATTATGTAATATGAAAATTAAAGTAATCAGAGCATTTTGGATGGCCGGGGGATTTTTCAAAGCAAAATCTTCTTAATCAATGACCTATCTGTAAATGTCATTTAGTTTTTAAAATTTTTTCTCTATACTTCAAGTTTAATACGGTCTGTCAAGTTAAGTCTGATCTGAATTGTATTGGGTTTAAAGATTATGAGGTTTAAGAATTAATGGGGATACTATGTCTATATTGAATGAAGTTAAGGGGTTCAATTCTGCTAATAATAATAACAAGCAGATGAAATTTATCTACTCTTTGTTTCCATTATGCGTAATCTTTGCCGTATTATTTGCATTTTTATGGATGTTTGCGGTTGGAAAATTTGGTTTTGTAGTTAGAGGGGTGTTTACTGGAATCCCTGCAGTTATTTCCTGTATTATTGTATTATTCATTTACAAAAAAGATATGGGACTAAGTGATATTCTTATTTTTCCTTCTATAAGTCGAAACTCTTTAATCTATCTATTTGGAATTTTTTATCTTGGCTCAGTCAGCACCCTTTTATTGTCTCAAGGGGGCAGATCCTGGTATTATTTTATATTTATTGTGTTACTTTATATTCTGATTTTGCTGCAAATTTTTTCTGAAAATTCAAATCCTTCCGTTATCCTGGCGGAGATTTTTTTAAGTCTGTTAAACCTTACTTACAGTGTTACGTTAAATTATGATCTTTACTTTGGGACAACTGACATTATGCCCCATATTTTACTTTCAGAAATGACTGCAATGTCAGGGCATATTGTTTCAACTTCTTTAACCGATTATGCATACTTTCCTTTGTATCACATAATGGTCGCTGCATCCTCTCTCATCTTACATATGGGTATAAAATCCTCTCTTTTTTTAATAACTGCCCCGATTTATGCAATAACTATCTTTTTTCTTTACTACCTTTTTCTCTCTATAACTCAGAATCGCCAGATTTCCCTGCTCTCCTGTTTGCTCTTTTCTTCGAGTTCGGTTGTGCTTTATTACGGTGCAAATATGATCACCCGGACAATGTCTTTCGTAATGTTCGTCGTATTACTGTATCTACTTTACAGTGTAAATTTCAAAGAGTCTAAACTCTCTTTAAAAATACTTTCGGTCATTGTCGTGCTTTTTTTAACACTGGTGCATAACGTTTCCTTGCCCCAGTTTGTCCTGTTATTAGTTATTCTCCTTGTTTGCGAATCTCTTGTCAACGTTGGCAGTTATATAAGCAAACCCTTTTTTATCCTGTTAAATGTTATTTTTACATCATACTGGTTTTTTGTAGCATACCTGTTTGTCCAAAGGGGTATAACCATACGTTTACAGAGTCAGTTATGGGACTCAATGGTTTTGACATCCGAAGGTTTGGGAAATGTTAATGAATATCTGATTAATTTAGTCGGATATCTTGACGGCTCTGTTTTTCTATTTTTTGCTTTAATTGGGATTGGTTTTCTCCTGAAAAAACACAAAAACAACTATGCTTCAGTATTCGGGCTATTCGCCCTGTTTACTCTTATCTTTTATATCCCGAATCCTCTCAATACTATCTGGCAGTTGCATGTCTTATTCAGGATTGACAGATTCAAGCTGTTTGTCAGCCCCTTTATGGCTTTTGTTATGAGCTACGGTATTTATGTATTCTGGAACTATCTGTCAAAGTCCTCCTCTAAAAAAGGTTATCCTTTATTCTTTATTTTTTTATTGTTCTCTACTTTCGTCTTTGTTTCTTCTGTCTACAGTATCTCGGATTCTGAGAGTCTCATTGTTGAATCCGCACATCCGTATTTTACAGCCCCTGAATTGAGAGGGTTTGAGCATATTAAGTGTTATGTTCCTGCTGGCTCTTACATTTACTCCGATTATTACGCATCCAGGTATTTTTATTTCCCTCGGATTCCGGGGGCTTCCGAAGAAAATAACCTTTCTTTTTTCCGGAGCTACAGAATTGCTGATGTGAACAACTTCGCTCAGTATAGTGGTTATATCGTGATTAGAACCAGGGAATTCCTCCGGGCTGGTTTATATTTGAGTGAAGGAGGAAATGGTGTCGAAAGCGCCAATTATTTTTACAGGGGAACTTCTGAAAATGAACTGGAGATGAATCGCAATCTGAATAAAATAAATAAAATTTATTCGAGTCCGGCAGAAGATATATTTATTGGCGGGTCTTGAGTCCATTGAGCCCTTGCTTACTATCTAAGGACCCACCGCGAAATAACATGTGCAACTTTTTAATTATGCGTTGCCCAGGTTATTTCGTAACAAATCCTCAGCTTCCCTTCAAGCTTTTTTATCTTTCTCTATAACTTTCTCATCTTCTGCTTTTTGTGGATAAGCTTTCTTTTTCCATCCCTTTCTCTTAACAAACTCAAGGGACCTGCTCATTTAAGCGGCGTGCTCATAAATTTCTATATTGAGGGAGTCATAGATCTTGCGCAGAGGATAGCTTTCAGGAGGTATGAACACCTTTCCGACAGATGTCTGGGTCTCCGATCTAGATTCATTCAAACTCAAATCCTTCGAAAAAGTGGTCACCACAAAATAGAATGGCTCATTTTCTGACGAATTTTTTAAATGGATTATATCCTCAGAATAGTATTTCGGGACATAAATAAATCCAGACGACTTTTCAAAAGGAATTAAATCAGAGTTTTTTAAATTGCTGGTAGAGCCTGACAGAACAGCGTTTCCCATATTCTTGTCCTCATAGGATATAACGCAATCAGGGGTCGTTTTTACTCTGGATAACCACTGCATTCCTCTAACCTCATTTTGTGAAACTCCTTCAGATACTCCATCAGTATAAGGAGAACTGAAACAGCTGAAGAAACCAAAGGTCCAGAGAAGGCATAAGATCAGAACCACAGATGCAAAACCAAGCACATTCCCCTTTCTGAGAAATATGATATAGAGTGAATAAGCCAGTAGGGGTATTTGAGCAAAAATTATGAAACTTAAATTTGCAAATCTTTCCGCAGGATAAGGGTTAAAAGGGTTTAAAAGGAAACCCAACTCAATGAAAAAAGATCCTATGTAGAGGACTAAAAAGGAGGGATACGTTTGGATAAAATGGTGGCAAAACCTTTTACGATTCTGCCATACGATTATGGAATTGATCACAATGAAGATTAACGGAATATAATATTTGCCATAATATAGATTAAAATAATGTATAAATTCTAAATTGGATTCTATTTCTAATACGTTGGTCAGGCCTGTCACTGATAAAGTCCCAACGTGCCGGGAAAAATCATGAGGTAAAATTTGGGAAAACCGGGAAGCATATTTCGCACAGAACAGGATACTTCCTGAGGTAAACGTCAGAATAGAGAGGAAAACAACTTTTCTTCCATTTGAATTGGATACATTATCTTCAACAAGAATATCGAAAAATATTTTGCTGAGATGTCTTCCCCGATTCAATATTTTACCTGAAAAAATGAGGAGTAGAGAAAAACAAATGATGTATACAAAAATAAAAGGGTGAGCTAATGGAAGCAAAGTTATCATAAAAAGAAAACTAATAAGCATCGTCCTGTTTTTATTCGAAAGTGCTTTCTTCAGTACAAAAAGATAGATCGGGATCATGCAAAAAGAGAGGTAATAAGGAAAAACTGAAAACTGAAAACGCCAGAAGTATAGAAGAAACGAGGAGAGTAAGGTTAACCCAACAAGTTTTTCCCGAAGCATATATGTTCTGCATAATATGAACATTCCGGCAATAAATTGAATCGAAAAAAATATCGGTAAAAAGTGATAAAGTGTCTGTGCCCCCAGCCCTGAGATCAAATCCAGGGGTAAAACTAACAGCGGACCCGTAGGAGAAAGGGTTGAAATGGCGGAAGAACCTGAAATATCAAAAAATCCATTATTTTCTGCCAATCCCATATATGAAAATTCTCCGTATCTCCCAATAGAAACGTATCCAAGCATGTAAGGGATGATCAGTACCGTAAAATGAATAAGGAGCAGTATGATAATTGCAGGTGTCTTTCTATATGAAAGCACAAGTATACAGGAAGAAAAATAACAAAAGAGCAGGATCAGATACAAACGTAATGGAAGCTGGTCATAGATACTAGCTACATATCCTTCAGGCGGAATTCCTTTGAGCTCAAAGAGACCATAAGTTATAAGTAACAAAGAAATAGAGCTCAGAAAGGTTAAGATTCGATTAGTATCTTTTTTCAACGTGCCCGCCGTCCTTCTTGATAATTATAGAGTATTATCTCTACAATATCTACTCTCTGAGTCCCGATCCGCATCTATTAAAGCAGCAACTCTACTTCTTGGAGTTTGCACAAACCGGAACTTTCAAGCGAAAGTAATTTCTTTTTCAATATATTTTTTTCTATTTTTTTCTCTCCTTTTTCTTTTCTTATTCTGACTGTTTTAATTAATACTTAATTATTGTATTAAAACGTCTTTACCAACTATAATGTGAAGTAACTCTTTCTAATACGCACTATTGTTGTTATTGTATGAACTCTTTCACACAAAATTCTTTTTAATCGATCCTCTTATTTCTGTTGCTCCCTGATTAATTGGTTGGTATTATTCCGAAATGATCACAAATGATATCTCACATTCTTTCATTCGCCACGCAAGGCTTGAGCCCGCCGGTGTACAGTAGATAAAAACAAACTATATGGCCGGTGCTTGAGCTCTAATTCCGAAATATCAACATCCAGGAAGCGTACCGAAAGTTCTGTAAAATTACAAATTTTAAAAAAATCTCTAATCGAAAATTCGATATTAATAAACCCGTTTCATGTGCTGTGTACAAAAATTTGGCTTAGAATTTACAGCAGATTCGGGTCATACGGGAAATGAGAAGCCATGATGGAAGTTCTGGTAATATCCGATCATTCTTCAAGGTTTTCAAAAAGTTCCGGATAATCTTTTTTTAATGTTATAAGTAACTCTTTTGGGACCAGTTTTTCAGAACCCCTATCGTTTATTTTCTTAGCTGGAATCCCTGCAATCCCGATATTTGGTTCTGTAAAGGACTTATTTACAATTGAATTAGCTCCTATAGCTATTCCATCCGCGATTTCTATATCTCCAAATATTTTTGCTCCAGGGCCAATGTAAACATTATTTCCTATTTTTGGCGTCAAATCTTCATATCCTGCCCCTGCTTTAGTTCCGATGACCGTACATACATGTATCCTGCAATTTTCACCTACTTTTGTATTTCCGTTGACTACAATCGTACCTGGATGACTTATGGATAACCCAGGACCAAAAACATTTGGCTCAATAAGAAAACCAAGGAATATGCCTAGTAGGTGATACTTTAAATATAGATAATAATAGTAGGGACGGTAAAAAAGGGAATTTTTGCAATTTTTATAGTACTCAACTTTTCTTAATAATCTCTGAAATACCCATACTTCATCCAAAAATAACCTCGGCTTTTTCCTTTTTTTGCCTAAAGCAATTCTATCTGCTTCTAAATAATACTTATATTCCTGTTTTGACTTTATCATGGATTCTACTTTTGAGTTATAGAATTTCAATTTTTCGGCTCTATAAAAATCTTTGATTTTATGCAATTATTTTTACAACATTTTTGTTTATGTTACACTATCAGTTTAATATTTATTTCTTTGACTTGATTATATAACTTTCTTGCCTGAGTACTTCTCCATACTTCCTTTTGACAACAGAGGACGTTATTCCTGTGATATTTAGTTTATTGTACTTGATTTTGTCAAAGCTCAAATGCAACAATTTTCTATATTTCCCTCTTACTCTCTTTCGCTTATTGAATATTTTTGCATCACTTTTTTAGAACAAAATCATAACAGTTTTCATGAATTAAAGCTAACTTAGTGAGACGTAAATCTCCTAATACCGACGAGTCAGGATTTATCGAAATTTTCTGATATTAGATCGTTTAAAGTATCATCCACTTGGTGGGAGAATAATTCGGAACTACATCAAATTGATACTATTGTTTAATAGAGACGTTTAATTGAGAATGTTTATTAAGAATGAATAGTTATGTACTGGTGGTGAATGCTGTCTCCAGGTAGACGGAAATTAATTCCTGATGGAACCTTTATTGCGTTTTAGGTCTCTATTCGATCTCATTCCATTAAAGCTCTTTTTCGAGACAAAAATTGATGGTGTGAAAAGGATAACGAGATTATTTATCCCCGTGATAGGGGATTATGGTTATTCCCCACGACAATTTGTTTAAGTTTTGTTATTATAATTAAAAACACGGGGACAAAGAATGGGTGAAAAAAGTTGGATATGTAGGTGGGGAAATATAAAAAAACTAAGAGTTTACATTATAATTCTCTTTTTCTTGACCTTAACGGAAACGGCTTCGATTTCCATTGCATCGGGTATGACAGTTTATGTCGCCGGGGACGGTAGCGGTGACTTCAACTGTGACGGAAAAGCCGATGATGTACAGATAAATCAGGCCCTTAAATTCTTAGCCGAAAATCCCGATTACACCACCGTTTATCTTAAAGGTCCTTTTACCTATACCATCGATAATACCATTTACATTCAAAGTAGTAACACGGTTCTTGAAGGTGATTCAGACGCGGTTGTCAAATTAGTTGACCATGCAGGATGGACTAATTCTCCTATGATACCCTTAATTGGCAGCAAGGGTCCTGTAAACAATCTTACTGTAAGAGGATTTGAGATAGACGGGAATCACAATGGCAACACCGAAACTCCAAAAGGAAAAGGATATTACAACTGTATATATTTTGGTCAAGTAAAAAACATAACGGTTTGTAATATGTACATGCACGATGGCCACGGCGATGGACTACGAATTCACTACGGTGAAAACATCCAGTTTTATAATAACACAATCTCTCTGCTTGGACATGACGGGCTTTATGCTATTGAATCTCAGAATGTGGAAGCCTGGAATAATACGATAACCTGCAGGACTAATAGCGGCCTCAGAGTATGGAATTCAAATCATGTAAAATTCCATGACAACTTTATTGATTCTTCCTATGATAAGGATGCAGGAGGACCCGGAATTCAGATCCAGAAGTCCTCAGCTGTCATGGATGATATCGAAGTATATAATAATACCATCCACAACACCTTTGGACCCGGGTTATGGTTGATAGGATACGGTTCTTCTTACTCAAGAGAAGAGGCGCAAAATGTCCATATTCATCACAATATCTTCTATAGCACTGGCACGAATCCGAGCATCGATTGGGTGGGTGGTATCGTAACTAGTGGCTTTTACGATACTCTTATTGAGAACAATGTATTTGATGGTGTATACCATGCTGCAGTAATCCATATGTACCCTGAAGGCAAATCTACCGATCTTTCCCCTGCTGGTACAGGATACACTACCATTATCCGCAACAACATTATAGTAAATACCCTTAAGCGTAAGAAAGATCCGCGAGGGACAGGGTACTGCGTGATCAATTACCTCCCTGGAACACATACCTTCGTGCTGCAAAATAACTGCCTCTTTAATAATGAAGCTGGAGACTATATCAACACAGAATCAAAAAGCGATATCTATGCAAATCCTCTTTTTGCAGACCCGAAAAATCATGATTACCATCTTAGATCGACAGGAGGTAGATGGAATGGGAAATCCTGGATAAAGGATCGCATAAGTTCTCCGTGCATTGATGCAGGTTATTCCTCCTCTGACTACTCAAATGAGCCCGAAGACAATGGAAAACGGATCAATATAGGAAGATACGGAAACACTGAAGAAGCATCAAAGTCAGGGATAATGCCCGGATATGTGGCCTGGTGGCATCAGGTGGTTCCATCCAGGGCCCTGATGAGGATATTCTTTTTTAATATTTTTTAAAAACGCTGTCGGGAAAACTATTGATTATCAAAACATATTTCGGAAAGTGGGTTTCACTGGTAAAATGAGGTTTTTCCGAAAAGCAGGCATTGGGAAATTAACATTTCCTGCAGTCTAGAATTTCGGATTACCTCCTTAAAGGACATCCAGGCCTTTAGCTGTATACCAGTTGAAGTTTTGGCACCTGATTTATGTTCCCTACATCGCTGCTATAAAAAGCGATATAATTGTTGCTTTCAGTTTTTGCTTTTATCAGAAACCCGGTATTTTCGTACTTTCCACTGGTGTACTCCTTTACGAGATCGGTTACATCCAGCTCATAGTACCTGTTGTCAGGCAGGAAACTGCCCTTAATAGTCATTGTGGCATAGGGCATGCTGCCCTGCAAAACACCGTTTTTATCGTACCAGTCTCCTCCTGGATTTTTCCATGCAATACCGCTGTTTCTCTTATTCCAGCTCACATAGTCAGGATTCCATGAATCA
>NZ_JJQL01000065.1:0-7686 GCF_000979975.1 Methanosarcina sp. 1.H.A.2.2 | reverse complement strand
AAGATGTACTTTTTTTGGGGAAACTATTCTCTGGCTTAATTGGCAGAAAAAATGGAAAATAAGTTCCAGTTAAAGAGTGAGTTTAAGAGGACCCTAAATAATTACTAATAGTATATTTGTCCGGGCCTCTTCCAGGCAAATAAAAATTAAAGGGGTATAGAAAGATGGCCAGTTATAAACATCCGTGTAAATATTGCGGAAAATTGATCGCACGTGATTCTAACTTCTGCCCGTTCTGTACACAGGAGAACCCTCTCGGGCCCATGAGATGCCCGATATGCAGATACCCTCTTGAGGATGGGGCAAAAGTCTGTGGCCACTGCGGCGTTTTGCTGTGGAACACATGTAAAAGCTGCGGAAAAGAGACGTTCCTGGGGGATAAATGCAGCAATTGCGGCGCTCCGATTATCATTGTCTGCCCCAATCCCAAATGCAGGACCGAACAGCCCCCTACAAGCAAGAAGTGTATCAAATGTGGCAAACCGTTGAGGTGATAAAGTGGGATTCCAGAAATCACAACTCCAGCCTTTTACAAGAAACTACGAAGACAACAGTTCAGAATCAGGTTTCCAGTTTACTTTCTACTGTGATATCTGTCAGGACGGATACAAAACAAGATTCATCGAATCCAGGACATATAAGAAGACAGGCCTGTTTGGCATGGTCGGAAGAGCACTCTCTGCAGGCTCTGACCTTGTAGGCCAGTACGGTGTTGGAAATGCAATCGAAAGGGGCGTGGATATACTCAATGACCGCAAGCAGGGAATGTCTCCTGAATGGCGCAAAGAGTGGGAAGATGCCTTTGAAGCAGCCCAGAATGAGGCAAAGGAACACTTCTGCAGGTGCCCGAGATGCAAACACTATGTATGTGAAGCCGACTGGAACGAGCAGGACAATCTCTGCGTGGAATGTGCGCCAAGGGAAAATGTTGAGCTGACTGCAATAAGAGCAGAACGCATGGTAGATGAAATGAAGGAGAAAGCCGCGAATACAAGCGTATTCAAAGGCGATATAGAGAGAAGACAGACTTTATGCCCGGAATGCGGCAAACCCTCAGGTGAAGGAAAATTCTGCAATAACTGCGGAGCATCCGTTGCACTCACAAAATGCCCGAGCTGTGGCAACAAAGTATCCATTGGCACCAGGTTCTGCGGAGAATGCGGGACAAAGTTAAATTAAAATATAATTAAAAACTTTTTAGAAGTAGAAGAGAGTCTATGCAAGTTTGACTCATTTTCTATTTACTCTATTTTTAATCACTCTTTATATAATTTACCAGGCTGTGACCTTATAATCCACCGCTGGGCTAAATGCCGGAGGGGGGTGCGCTTCTTTATATAAAGGCGCTGAGTTCCTCAAATTTTTGTATATTAAAACCCATGGGTATTTTAAAATTATTGATTTGAGATGCAGCAAATCTATTTAAAAATGGGAATTTAGATGAGAATAGATCCCAATTTATTCAAGAGTCATTTAATTTAGCAGTCAAATTATAAATATCCCTATTCTAAATATGAATTTATTGGTTAAACAACCACAGGGGGAGTAAAATATACCAGATTTGATTGGACTTGCAGTAGTATTTTTAGCCCTGGCACTGATTTCATATATTTTGGGCGCACGGGGAATTGCCGGTTTATCTATGAATATCGCAAAGTGGCTTGTTATAATCTTTGTTGTACTTGCGATAATTTCGCTAATTTTCTGACGGTATCCCATCTCGCAGTAGTGTCCAGGGTAAGAAATGGGCGTTCTACAAAAGAAAACGTTAAACTCTTAGCTCTTCTTTTTTCAGAATTTTAGTTTAAGACAAATGAGAAATCAGGATATAACCTTCCGGAAAAAGGTTAAATACAATAAATATTTGATGGAGTAATTGCCAGTTGAGAAAAATTAAAAGAAAATAAACCATTATTAGCATATATATACTGCTTAAATAAATTAATTATCTAAACAGCGGAAAAAACAGATACATAAGCTGCAAATAAAAAAATAATTCATGATTAATCCTGCACATAAATTGTTCTGTTTTTCAGGTAAATTCAAAGTAGAATAATTGAGAATTTTTGAAATTATTGTCCGATTTTTAAAAATATCTGTCATTTAATATTTATTTCTACCAATATATTTATATTGTTTATTATTGATCCCCGTTAAATTAATTGAAGTATCACCCATACTTCCCTGAATTTACGGAGGAATCCGAATAAACAGGCAAATAACGTTACTGGCAATTATTCTTATCTTAATATCAGGATCGAATATCGTGGCTGCAGCTGAGATTTCAGTCCAGCCAGGTGATTCGATACAGACAGCAGTGAACAACGCAACTTCAGGCGATGAAATTATCGTAAAACCCGGAACTTATACAGAAAATATTGTAATCAATACAGACAATCTGGTAGTCAGGTCAGAATCCGGAAATCCTGATGACACAATCATCAAAGCCAGGAGTTCAAGCGCCCATGTATTCGCCGTGAAGGCAGATAACGTGAGGATTAGCGGACTTACAATTACTGGCACAAAAACCAGCTATTCAGGGATCCAATTCTCAGGATGTAATAACGGTATCATTGAAAACAACAAACTTTCGAACGATGGGTACGGAATTTACCTTCTGAGTTCTAAAGGAAGCACCGTCTCAAACAATGTTGTAACAAATAATGGAGATTACGGGATTGTGCTTGCAACTTCTACTGACAGCACCATCTCAGGCAACACGGCTTCCAACAATAACGGTCGGGGTATTCACCTGGGTACTTCTGATGGCAACACACTTTCAGGTAACACCATTGTCTCAAACGGTGTTTCAGGTCTTTATGTATGTCCAAGAAGTGATAACAATCTCGTTTTTAATAACTACTTTGTTAACAATGTTAATGAAGACATAAAGAACGGAATAGGAAATGCATACAGTACTGCAAAAACCGCAGGCACAAACATTGTAGGCGGACCCTATATAGGAGGTAATTTCTGGGGAAAACCTGACGGATCAGGCTTTTCAGAAACTGCAACCGATGCAGATGGAGACGGAATTGCTGATGTTGCATATAGTTTTGAAAACAGTATCTATGCAGATTCTCTCCCTCTCGTATCAGGTACTGAAAAACCCATTGAAGAACCCACACCTGTACTTCCGGTCGCAAACTTTGAAAGCAGTGTTATAAGCGGCCCTGCCCCTCTTTCCGTCCAGTTTGCTGACCTTTCGGAAAATGCTGAAGGAAGAGAATGGGACTTTAACAGTGACGGCGCAATTGACTCTATCGATCAGAGCGCAGTTTATGAATACACAACCCCCGGGACTTACACCGCCAAACTCACTGTAACCAATGAAAACGGCATGGATTCAAAAACTGCCACAATTACTGTTACAGAAACGGAAGAAGCTAGTTCCGGAGACAGTGGAACCGGAGACAGTGGAACCGGGGACAGTGGAACTGGAGAAAACGAAGTTGTAGATAACGGGCCCGTCGACGGTGAAACCATAGATGATGGATCTGGAAATAACGACACCGATGAAAGCGAAAGCAGCGGCGGAGGACATAGCCACAGAAGCGCCGGTGGTGGCGGTGGTGGTTCCCCTGAACCTGCAAAAAATGTTGAGGTTAAAGAAATCTCCCAGGTCTTTATTACAAACGGGAAAGAAGTAAAGTTTGATCTTAAAAATAATGCAACCTGTATTGTGTATGTAGAATTTGATGCTAAAAAGACTGCAGGTAAGACCACAACCATTGTTGAGGAATTAAAGAATAAATCCATACTTGTTTCCGAACTACCTTCCGGGGACGTTTATAAATCCTTTAATGTCTGGGTAGGAAACAGCGGGTATGCAACCTCAAAGAACATTGAAAATTCGATCATCTGTTTTAAGGTTGAAAAGGCCTGGATGCAGGAAAACAAGACAGATAGCTCTTTCATTGCCCTGAACAGGTTCAATGATGGAAAATGGGAACAATTACCAGTCTCCATATTGAAAGAAGACGATGAGTTTACGTATTTTACAGCCGAAACAACAGGTTTCTCCTCCTTTGCAATAACAGGCAAGGGAAATAACGCTTCAGAAAATGTAACCGAATCAGGTTCTGAGCCGGAAACTCGTTCGGTTAATCTGCAGGATGCGGAAAGCACAGGACTGACGGCTGAACAGATGTCTGAGCAGGGAAATAGTACAGGCACTAAGGGCTCTGAAATGATCTCTAAAATAACCAGCCTGCTTAGAGAATGGATTAAGTCTCTACAATCCTTGACGAAGGGCTGAACCTTTCCTTCAGCTTTTTACATTTTCAGGCATGAAAAATACCTGAAAATCATTCTTTTTTGCCGCTCTTTTTCTTCTATAAGGTGGTCTGTTTATCGGGAGTCTCAGACAGACAGACTTGAGGAGATGTATTATAATATCTGGATTTTAAAGTATTTTCCGGGTCAAGATACAAAATCATTATTATAATAGTCGGGTTAGGGAACACTGTCGGGTAAATTTTCTTTTAAGATTAAAAGAATTATTATTATGATAAATTATGACATTTCTCCGCAGTTATTGCACTAATTTTCCTTCAGGAGAGAAGCCTTATTTTATCCAGCCTGTAAACAAAAAAGAGGAGAAAAGATACCCTTTCGAACCCGAAATCTCCGACATGAGGAATAAGTTTAGAGATGTCCGAAAAAGGCAAATCAGGTTTTAGGGTTTTGAATACGTGTTTTTAGGTCTTATTTTTGGAAATCGAACCAGACTATGACTCCAGAGCAGATCTTAAAATACCAGCCCTGTACCTTTAGAACCAGCCTTTAGCCAGACCTTTTGAGAAGGACATCGTAAATGAGTTTTTGTTCAGGTGCCAGTTTGACCCGATAATGATAATCAAATAATCATCTCGAAATGTTTATATATTTAGTCGATCAGGTACTCCTGATAAAATTTGGGGAAATATTAAAGGAAATTTAATAAGTTGAGATTTCTCCGGTTTTAAGAAAAACAATCTCAAACTTACAAAACGTACCCTGCTACCTTTCAGCAGCCATTCGGCATCTAAACCGGTTGCTGATGCATTGAGTTAATGGCTCGAGAATTCCCTGAACAGCCATTATACGAAAAAGGCAGCAGCCTTCAAAAAACAGGTTTACTGAAATCTATCTAATATGGAGAAATAAACAGTCCGTTTGAGGTGCCGGTGGGCTACACCCATGCCTGCCGGAAAAAAGAAACAAACCACGGTAGACCATATTCAGTATTCGGTAGAGAACCTGACAGGGTCCTGCCAGAATCCAGCTTCTAATCCGATCCCGATTCGAATCCAATCCCGATTCGAACACAATCCAGCTTCGAATCCAATCCAGCTTCGAATCCAATCCCGATTCGAACACAATCGGGACCCTACCAGGATCCAACCCAACCCAGGGAGCACTGCCCGGGAAAATCCAACCCACAATTCATCGGGTACTGCCAGGAAGTCCAGCCACCACCGAGTTCTCAGACACTCTACCCAACCGAGTTCTCAGACACTCAATCCGATATAGAATCCAGCGGGAAACCCAGCCCCGGATTCTACCATACCCTACCTGGACTCCAACCCCGGATACAATCGAAGACCTAACTTCAATCCAACCCAGAAGGTCGTAAAAGAACCATGTCGATTGTTAAAGAGAAACCCCAATTAGACTTTGTCTTGAAAGCTCATCCCGGAGCAATCGGACAAGGAATCAAGCAAAAAGATAGATCCAACAACGCACTTAAGATTTACAGCTGTTTTAAGGAATTTGAAACAGCAAACTTTGAAACCCTGAACCCTAATATGAAATTTTCTATCCAACCCGGTACTTATTTTGTTCCATCAAATACCAGCACCCTATCTGGCAAACTATTCAAAGTTAAAGAATCAGGCTTTAATTTCCTGCAGCCTGCAGAAAGAAGCCGCTTAAACTTTAACCAGCTGACCGAGAGTTATTCAATCGTAACTGGCAGGGCAACAGAATTCTGTTCTTGTCCGGAAGCCCCGGAATCCGGAAATTAAGGAACGGGGATTCTCATGTCAGTTAACGAATCGGTCAACCGGATAGTGGCAGGTTCCGGTGTGATCCTGGCAGGAACACTTATTGGAATGCTGCTTGATATCGTAATTAAAGGAGTGCTCACATCATATCTCTCGCCAGCCGATTTCGGCACCTATTCCCTTGCACTTACAGTAATATCAATAACAGGCGCCGTAGCAACTCTCGGACTCCACGAAGGGGTACCAAGGTATATTGCATACTTCAGAGGCAGGCATGAGGAATATAAGATTCATGAATTGATTCTCTCGGCTGTACTAATGGGCCTTGTTGCCGGTATGCTTGCCATGCTGGTCTCACCTCTATTGTTTGAACGCCTGGCTGGAGAAGGATTTGATATCCAGGGTAAAATCTTATCCGTTGTCAGGATAATGATCTTTGCTATCCCGTTCACCATACTCCTGAACCTGTCAGTGGCGATCTACAGAGGATTTGGCCGTACAAGTGTCAACATGTACTTCTACAACATCATAAGGCCGATATCCCTGCTGGGATTTGCTTCAGCTGCCGTGTTTTTCGGGGTGTCCCTGAAAGGAGTTGTATTTGCAGACCTGCTTTCAATGGTCTTTACATTTGGCATAATGTCAGTTTACTTTATAAAAAGACCCCCAATCAAACCGGAATGGAAACTTAAATTCAGTGAGCCCACAAAAAAGCTGATCAGGTACTCATTCCCGCTTTTAATAAGCGCGACCCTGCTTAACCTCATGACCTGGACAGACACCATAATGCTTGGTTATTTCAAGTCCGCCGAAGTCGTTGGAGTTTATAGTGCAGTATATCCTCTTGTCGGGTTCCTGTCCATGATAATCGGTTCCATGGGGTTCGTGTATACCCCTGTAACCTCAAAGCTGTGGGGAGAAAAGCGGACTGAGCCACTTGGCTCGATTTACGCGATAATGACGAAGTGGTGCTTCCTGCTTACCTTCCCGGTCTTTGCATTGATGTTCGTATATCCGGATTTTATCCTGACGAAAATCTACGGAGCAGACTATGCAGGCGGTGCCACGGTTCTGCGCATCCTTGCCCTGGGATTCGTAACAAACTCGTACTTTGGATTCAACTACCACACAATAATGGCATCCGGAGACTCTGACTTTCTGATGAAGTGCTCGGTTGCAAGTGCAGGAACCAATGCAGTACTTAACTTCGTACTCATACCACAGTATGGTATGATAGGTGCAGCAGTAGCATCTTCTGTATCCTTTGCATCCATAGAGGTCTTAATGACCCTGAGAGCCTGGAGGTCACAGCACATGCATCCGTTTACTCCGATGTACAGAAGGTTGACCCTTATAGGTGCCATTCTGGTTGTGGGCATGCTCGCAGCCCGGGAAATGCTCCCGTTGTCCGGGGCAAGCTGGGAATATGCGGCCTTTATGATTGTGTATTTCGTGGCTATCCGGTCTGCAAAGGTGCTCGATGATAAAGAAATGGATATGGTAAACGGTATCAAAAAAACAATCATGCAGAATATCAGTACACTTCTCCCGCAAGCACTCAAAACTCTCGGATATTAAAACTTTAAAGGATAACCATAACGTGACGGCTCCCGCCAATGAATTGGCAGGCATCTAAGGGATTGCACCTATGCTATACCGCCCTAGAGCAAATAATGTTTGTCTCGCCAACACCGTTCAA
>NZ_JJQL01000047.1:0-7824 GCF_000979975.1 Methanosarcina sp. 1.H.A.2.2 | reverse complement strand
ATCCCAAGTTGAAGTCGTCAACTTAATTAATTTTTTGTTAGACTGTAAATAATCATAGCCAAGAGCCTTTCTTTTTTAAGATCTTAGAAACTCCGGTCAAAGACTGGAAAACCGTCACTATCAAAAAGAACACCGGTCTTTGGATGTTTTGTTCCTGCAAGATGTCCGTTTTGAATAAGATTTCCATCCTTGAGATACTTTTTTCCATCTGCCGTCTTATCAAACAGCTTAAGTGAGTCACCAACATCATCAATATGAGTAACTGTTTCCTCCAGAGCCTGAACTCCAAGCCTTCCACCTGTCACACCCGGTGCCAGAGCACATACAACATCAGTAGCAAGACCTATGTAGGTCCACTTATCAGCATTCCCGGTACGAATATCGTTAATGTCCATTGCAAGGAACGCTACATCAATGGCAGTCTCAACATAGTGCCCGCTCGGATCAGTATACTTCACCGGATTGTTCAGAGCATAAGAATACCTGTTCAACGCCTGCGGATTATACGGATCAGGAAGCAATGTATACGGTTGGATGAAAACTAATTATTCAAAAATGAAAAAACACCATTTCTCAGCTAAAGTATGTCATTGGACAGATTAAGTATTCATAAAATTAATGCGAGTATATTGTATTAGATATGGTCTAAAACAAGTATGTCAGGATCGATAATAAAAATGTGACTTGAAAAATTGATAATAAGGGAATGATTCCCTTAATCTTATTATTAAGTTTGTTCAGTTGATTTTAGCAACCTCCTGACAATCTCCACGCATTCTTCCATATATTTATGCAATTGTTTATAATCTCTGGTACTTTTATTGTAAAGAAAATTCTCCCAATCACAATTTTTAACAATTACTATTCTAAAGGAGCCTTCTGGCGAAAATGCCGGATACCAACCAACGTCAATAGTGTAACGTGTATTGTCAACATTATAATTTACTTGAAACATATCTTCATCATATGATTGATAATCAGGATTTTCACCCTGATCAATTGGATACGGGTTATAAATGTATTCTTTTGAGTTAAAATTAATATCTTCAAACATTTATATCACTTCAAACTATCATCTTTTAACAATTTATTATATCTTGATTCATCAATAGGTCTGCCGTGTATGAATCCATCACTATACTCTACCTGAACATAATGAGTTTCTTTTCCAGAACTTGCACCAATCACATCATCAAACTTCATAATGCTGTATGTTTTCCCATTTTGCTCAATCTTAGTTCCTTCTTTCCATACCATCGTTTCCAGTTCTTTTATATTATTAGCATTAAGGTCTTGAACATATTTTGCGCTTCCATGTTTTGTCCCTTTTACGACATCTTTCCATGGCAACTTTGAACTTGCCATATGCTTATGGGCATGGTCCAACCATTTTACGTTGTCAACGACATCCAATCCGTTGTCTACTGTTTTTACAAACTCTTCTGTATTAGTGACAGCTTTTTCAGCATCAATAGCTTTATCTATCTCATTGGCAGCTTTAATCCCTTTTACTCCAAGTCCACCACCTGTTGCAAGAGGTACAACAGCACACACCCCGTCTGCACCAAGTGCACCCCAGGCCCACAGGTCAGATGGATCCTGTCTGATGTCATTCAAATCCATCAAAATAAATGCAGCATCAAGAGCAGTATCGACAATATGCCCGCTTGGATCAGTATACTTCACCGGGTTGTTCAGAGCATAAGAATACCTGTTCAACGCCTGTGGATTATACGGGTCAGGAAGCAGCGTATCCGGCTGAACGAAAACCCTGTACTCAGGCGAATAATACCTTGCACCGTAGTACATCAACCCGGTATCGTCATCGTTCTCCTGCCCTGTAAACCCATATTTCTCAAGACCGCCTGACCGAACCTGTCCGTATGGGAAGTAATCGGTTCGTTCGACCTCATGTCCGGTTTCGTCAACCATCAGGGAAGTGCTGCCTATATGGTCGGAGAGGTACCACTCCATACCTTCGGATGTTTCTTTGGCTACGCGTTCATCATCGCGGAAGAAGTAGCTGGTGGATGTGCCGTTATCAATTTCGTAGAACTTGTTAATGTAATAGGTGAAAAATATAAGTTTCAGGAGAATGGGATGGTGCCATAGATTATCCATAAGAGATATTTTGGCACCGTTGTCATTCACCTGCTTGATGCTTATTTACGTTTCTTCTACTCTTTCAATTTCATCTGGCAAAAAAACCAATTGTTTGGAATTATTGTCTTTGTCCACAAATTCAACTTCATAAGCTTCATTTGGCTTACTAAAAGCGATAATTATGGCGCCAATATCTCCTTTTTTGACACCTTCTTCAGGAATGTCTTTCTTTGTTCTTACGATGTCCAGTTCTGAAAACTTCATGTTAATTCCTCACTTTACGAACAGAGTTGTTAACCTTGGGCTATCAGATCCTGCATCTAAAATCCAACCGGTTCTAACAGTAGCAACGTTACCATTTGCACCAGTTATCGCCATGTCTACAGTATACCTTTGCCCGTATCTATCCAATTTACCAACATTCGCCTGACTTTCTGGCAGCTTTGAATAAATCTGTTCAATCAAGTCATCAGCATTTGACCGATCATAGCCAAGAGCACTCTTGAAAACTCTAGCTTTATTAGAGCCTACTGGGTTATTTGGGTTTAAAGCATAATCAGTTATTTTTCTTGAATCAATTTTAGCATTTTTAAAGTTTGGCAACTGATTCAAAACTTTTCCAGCGTCTCCAACGTGATTAACAGCTTGTCCCGCATCAATCGCATTATCCACTTTCTTCTCTACACCCGCCGTCTTGTCCATCCGATTAAAGAAGCCTGCAAGATCATCACCATGAGTAACTGTTTCCTCCAGAGCCTGAACCCCAAGCCTTCCGCCTGTAACACCCGGCGCCAGAGCACATACAACATCAGTAGCAAGACCGATGTAGGTCCATTTATCAGCATTCCCGCTGCGGATGTCGTTGATGTCCATTGCAAGGAACGCTACATCAATGGCAGTCTCAACATAATGTCCGCTCGGATCAGTATACTTCACCGGATTATTCAACGCATAAGAATACCTGTTCAATGCCTGCGGATTATAAGGATCAGGAAGCATCGTATCCGGCTGAACGAAAACCCTGTACTCAGGCGAATAATACCTCGCACCGTAGTACATCAGCCCGGTATCTGCATCGTTCTCCTGCCCTGTAAACCCGTATTTTTCCAGACCGCCTGACCGGACCTGCCCGTATGGGAAGTAATCGGTTCGTTCGACTTCAAGTCTGGTTTCATCAACCATCAGGGAAGTGCTGCCTATATGATCTGAAAGGTACCACTCCATGCCTTCGGATGTTTGTTTGGCTACGCGTTCGTCGTCGCGGAAGAAGTAGCTGGTGGATGTACCGTTATCGATTTCGTAGAACTTGTTAATGTAATAGGTGAATTCTCCACCGGAGTTCTGTTTCTTGATTCTCTGGCCGTTTGCATCGTACCAGTACTTTTCCACAAGGGAATTGTTAGTAGAGTAACGGACCTCACTTAACTGGTTGGCATCGTTGTAGACGTAGATGAAATCCTCATCGTCGATCAGGTTTCCGTTTGCATCATAGTCGAGGGTGTTTCCGTTGTAGGTAACAGGTGCGTGGGACGGCGTCGCAGAGTAATCATAAGAGGAGATTGTGGCGCCGTTATTAGTTACCTGCCTGATACTGCCATACTGGTCGTAGGTGAAGTCTCTCTGGTAGGTAGGGACGCTGTTGACCGACATATCCGCGCTGACCAGCCTGTCAAGGTCGTCGTATCCGTAGGTTTTTACGGAATTTTGGGTGTTGTCCGCGATCTCGAGGACATTGCCGACGTTATCGAAATCGTAGTTGAGGTCCTGGAGGCCTGCAGCATAGATTCTGTCCAGCAGCAGTTTTTGACTGTCGTAGGTATAGGTTGTGACCACACCGTTGGAATATTCCTTTCTTGTGATCTGGTTCCTTGCGTTGTAGTCAAGGTCATCGATCACGCCGTTCACACTTTCAAGAAGGGTCTGCGCATTGTATGTCAGGCTGACGGCTTTGCCGTTCGGGTAGGTGATGCCTGTGACCCTGTCCATGCTGTCATAATCATAGGACGTGGTGTAGGGTGTACCGTCAATGGTTAAGGTTTCGCTTTCTACCCTGTAGCGCAGGTCGTAGTCGTAACTTGATGATGCGGACCCCTTTGTTACCTGGGAAAGCGTACCTTTAAACTCAAGGTCATAGGTGAAATTGATATCCTCATCATTAGGGTAATCTATTGCAGTAACCCTGTCCAGGTCATCATAATTGAGGATTGTTGAAACTCCCCGGGAATCGGTCTGGTTTATCAGGTTGCCGTTCAGGTCGTATTCGTATGTCCAGCTGCCCATGTCAGGGTCATCCATTGCCACCTTCCTGCCAAGGGAATCATAAGTAAGACAAACACTGGATGGAGGTCTGGTGCCTGGGATGACTGGAGAACCAGGTGAAATTTCAATTAGATTATTCAGGGCATCGTAATCGTAGGATGTAACGTAAGTTTCACCTTCGTTAAATTCATAGACCTTGACAATATTTCCGAAAACATCACTTGTTAATGTTTTGTCAACTCCGTTCTGGTTTGTAATCTTGGTGTTGTCAAGTTCGTAATTATATCTCAGGGTAGTGCCATCAGTATTGGTGATTACCGTTGGCCGTCCGGTTGCATCGTACTCGTAGGTTACGGATAAGCCTGATTGATCCGAATAATGCGGGACTTCAGCACTTTCCAGAAAGCCCAGTTCATTATATGCGGTGTTCTGGACAATCCAGCCGTCTTCCCCTTCATACTTTTTCTGGATTAGTTGACCGAAGCCGTCATATGAGTCGGTAGAATCAAAAGTTGAATGATTTGGAGATTTGGAAATTGTATAAGTTGGTTCGGAAGATGCATATTTACGTACAAAGAGATTCTTGACTTTAAATGTATTCTTGTCTCTCAAAAGAGCACCGGAAGTGAAGTGGGGTAGTCGAATTGTCCCATGTGTATTTTCAAATTCTCCCAGAACATTGATTTTCTCAATTCCATTAACGTAAAGTGCAACATTGGAACCACCGAATTTGAAGACCATATCTGTCCAAGTATACTCTGGGTACATGACTCTATTATCAAGATATATCTCTTCCTCACTACCTGAAGTGTAATAACTCAAAAGTGTTTGGCTAGTATATATATGTGAATTGTAATACCATCCATCTGTGACCCCCTTATACTCCATGTAATAACCAGTACCATAAGAAACGTCAGCGAAGTGACCTATTTCTGTAGGCCCATAATAATCTATATGCAAGACTATTGGATCTTCAAAGTTAACTCTAGATTCAAGTACACTTCCACCTAAACTTATTGCTGAGGTAGATCTAGGTTCAATAGTAGAAGTATAAACACCATCTGACACCGAATAAGAAATCCGATACATGCGGTAATCATCATAGCTCGTTCTTATCCATTTACTTGAATTTATGGAATTGCCCTCGAACATATCATAAAATATCATAACTTCATCGATGCTTGATTTGGAGCTCACTGTCGGATTACCATAGTACATCCTGACTGTAGTATTCTCTGTGCCGTCGATTACCGGAACTTTTACCCAGACCTTTGCAGAAATATAATCGGTCTTTTCCTCGATCCAGTATGGAAGCAGAACTCCGTTTCCGTCTGTAAACCGAATGTCATCAAAATCAGGCTGCATCTCAGGATCGTAACTGACGTTAAAACTCATCTGGTAATCAGTCAGGGTACCGTCTGAGGATGGAGAAATTGTAATAAGTGTGGAATTACAGAACACGGCATTATCGACAAGATGGGTGTCGCCTTTTTCCTTTGTTTTGGTTGATATTTTTTCAGGTGCTACGCCATCTTGATAATATGTATATTCTATGGACGGAGAATCAGGCGTGTCATCGACCTTCAGTATCCTTGTTATTCTGTGCAGATCGTCATAGATATATTCCGTAGAAATACCATTACTGTCTGTTATTTTTGTTATCCTGCCAAGGTTATTGTATTCGTAACATTCTCTTTGGCCCAGAGCGTTTTCAATGGAAACGGGGTATAAATTGTTTGCATCATACTCTATGTTCTTTGAAGCCCCTTCCGGATTTGTAATCCGGATTATGTTTCCATATGCATCATAATCGTACAGAACATTGGGATTATCTCCCAAATTGTTCCATGATACTGTTTTAGTGAGCTGCCCTTTGCTGATGGCACTGTTGTCATTTGTTTCGTCATAATAGTACCATGATTCGCTCTTCTTTACATGATCGGAGTCTTCCACCCATTCATGCGTTTTTTTTCCGAGGATCCACGGATTTACTGCATTGACATATTCAAAATGGTAATATTTTCCATCTCCGGTAGTGTTCACATCGCCGTAATCTGTTATGGAAAGCGGGTTCCCGTAATCGTCATATTCGTTATATTTGATGAAAGAGGACCAGCCAGCTGAACTGGACGGGTTTTGTACAAGCCCGTCAAACTTTGTTTTGGACTCCGAGTCCAGCAAAATCAGGTTGACATCAGGGTACATTTCCTGAGCAGTATATTCCGCGTTCGAGGAACTGTATAGGTTTCCGTTTTTGTCCCAGACTTCAGTATGATGTTCGATGCCCTTGAGCACATTGTCCTGATGGAAAAAGTGTTTTACTATCGAATACTCGTTTTCAACGGTAACCTCGCCAAATCCTCTGAATTCGATTTCTTCCGGTGGGTCGAAATACTGCATTCCGTTTTTATAGGTGTAATCGGTTGTTGAAACTATACTTCCCATGCCTGTAATACCATTATCTCTTGTCACACTGCTTGTGACCCACATACTCATGGTCAAATCCGAAACGCCGTCTTCCCCGGTGTTATCGAAGAGCGTAGAAGGTTCATATTTTATGGTCGTGCTTCCACCGGTTGGGTGCTGTATTTTTTTGAGCAGGCCCTGTGTTTTGTAATTTTCTGTGCTCTCAGTGTTAGTGTTTATCCAGGTATGGTAATCACCATAACCTGCTTTGATAATGTCTGTCAGCCCATCTCCATTCAAATCTGCAAACCGTACTCCCTGATCTTTGTTGTAGCTTGCGATCAGTGTAGGAGGATTCCATGAGTTATCTCTTTCCCAGCCACTACCAGTGTTTATCCAGGCATCGTAAGTATATCCTACATTGTCATAAATACTCTTAAGAATATCTGCCAAACCATCTCCATTAACATCTACTAAGACTACACCAGTATTAAATGAGGCAAGTGATACTGGGGATCCCCATGAATTATCCTGTTCCCAGCCACTACCGGTGTTTAACCATGCAGAGCGTAGTGTAACGATATCAACCAATCCGTCTCCGTTAAGGTCAGCGAGTTGTATTCCTACATTAACATCAGCATATGATAAATAAGTAGGCGGGTTCCAGGAATTATCCTGTATCCAGCCTTCACCGGTATTGAGATAAGCATCATAGTATTCAGTTCCAAGATCATTTTTGTAACCCATAATTATGTCAACTAATCCATCTCCGTTGACATCTAAAACTCTTACACCATAATCATTTGACCAGCCAAAATCCAGTGGAGGTATCCATGAATTGTTTTGTTCCCACCCGGTGCCGGTATTCAACCAGGCAGAAGAAATGTAAAATCCATGCTGGATAATATCAACTAATCCGTCGCCGTTGACATCTGCAAGGCGAGCCCCACCATCATGATTTAGCCCCCTCTTTACTTCGTTACTCAGAGAAAGCTTGTAATTCCTTCCTTTCTTTAATGCCGTAATTTACAGTTATCCCCACTAAAAGTACAGCTA
>NZ_JJQL01000102.1:0-8074 GCF_000979975.1 Methanosarcina sp. 1.H.A.2.2 | reverse complement strand
ATGAATATAATGCAAATTTCATAAAGTTATAAAAAGTTTTGCAGTATAACAATAGACAGTTGTTATTTATTACTGATGGTAATTGTCGGACAGCCTGTATAGGGAGGGCTAAACGTGTTGCAGTTTCCGGCGATTACGCCTATGTACCCGATCATTATAATGGTCTTATGATTGTTGATATTAGCAATCCTTCTTCTCCTGCTCTCAAAGGAAGCTACGACACTCCAGGAAATGCTCAAGGTGTTGCAATTTCCGGCAACTACGCCTACATAGCTGATGGTAACGATCTTGTTATTGTTGATATCAGTAATCCCTCTTCTCCGATTCCAATCAGAAATTACAATACTGGCGGATGGGCTCAGGATATTGCAGTTTCCGGAAATTACGCTTATGTAATCGATTATGCTAACGGTATTTTCATCGTAGATATCAGCAATCCTTCTTCTCCGCTTCTGAAAGGAATTCATGCCACTTCTCCAATTATCTGGAATGGGGATTATGGCTATGGCGGATGCATTAAAAGTGTTGCAGTTTCCGGAAATTACGCCTACGTAGCCGATGAAGGAAACGGCCTTTTGATTGTTGATGTCAGCAATGCTTCTTCTCCTGTTCTGAAAGGAAGTTACCCTGCTGCTGAGTATGCTTTCGATGTAGCAGTTTCCGGTAATTATGCCTACGTAGTCAATAGCAATAATGGGCTTGCGATTATTGACATAAGCGATCCTTCTTCTCCAGTTCTTAACGGAAGCTACAATCCTGAAAGACATGTTGAGGAGGTTGCAGTTTCCGGAAATTACGCCTATTTAGTCGTTGATAACAGTCTTGTGATCATCGATATAAGCAATCCTTCCTCTCCAGTTCTTAAAGGGCGTTATGTAGGTTCTGTTTTTGATATTGCAGTTTCAGGAAGTTATGTCTATGTAGGAGGGGGTGTTAACGGTCTTGTTATCCTGAAAGCAAATCCAGAACAACCAGCATTTATTTTTGCAGACTTCAGTAGCAATGTCACATCAGGTTACGCGCCTCTTTCGGTCAGGTTCAACGACAGTTCGCAGAACACAACTGCATGGAACTGGGACTTTGGAGACGGGTTTAATTCAACGAATCAAAACCCGGTCCATACTTACTCATCAGCAGGAACCTATACTGTTAACCTGAAAGTAAGCAATGCAAACAAAACAGCCTCAAAAGAGGCTACGATATTTGTGATGAAAACAAATAGTCCCGGTGAAAATAGCAGCAACGGAAGTGAAGGAATAGATTGTGACGGTGCAATATCAACAAAAGGGACAAACGATCCTGCAAAAGGAAGCAAAAAAACTCCTGGATTTGAAATAGTTTCCGGCGGCGTAAGCCTGTTAGCTGCGTTTTGGATAAAGGAAAGCAATAAAAAACATCAGTTAAATGAAAAAATGTTGGTTGTAAGCTCTGACCATATTTGAGTACTGAATGGGCATTGTGTTTTAGAGGTGATAGAGTGGTTAAGAAGACTGAGTATAAAATGTTCCTGATTTTTCTTGTTTTAATTCTTTTTTTACAGGTATCAAATGCAGCAGCTTCAGAAGCACCTGCAGAACAATGGAACAGGTCTTTTGGCAGAGATGATTATGATTATTTTAGATGTGTTGAATAGACTTCGGACGGCGGGTATATAGTTGCAGGTACAACAGATTATATGGTAAAGGTTCGGATGGCAAGTCTGATGCCTGGTTAATTAAGCTGGATAATTCCCAAAACACTCTTATGTGATGGAGTACTTCTATTGATTGACAGTCAGTCAATAAGAGGATGTAAGCGATGACCAGAATAGTCAAAGACCCTGCGGAGAGAAGATTGGAACTGATTGAAGCAGCTGAGAGCCTTTTTGCAAAAAAGGGCTATGAGGACACGGCAGTCAGTGAGATCGTCAAAAAGGTTAAGGTTGGTCAGGGAACGTTTTACCATTATTTCAAATCCAAGGAAGATATTCTGGAAGCAGTAGCTAAAAAAGTTGTAGCCCCGTACGTTGAAGACGTACGAAATATCGCAAAAGGCAATGAGGATCCTGCAACAAAGGTGAACTCCATACTGAACGGCATTTTAAAAGCTAACGATTCCGACCTGGGCATTATGAAGCTAATGCATCAAAAAGGAAACCATTTGCTTCACCAGAAAGTGGAGAAAGCACTTGAAGAGGAGATGTCACCCCTTGTAACTGAGATATTATCAAAAGGTATTGCAGAAGGGGTTTTTAAAACAGAATATCCTGATGAATCTTTTGGATTTTTGATAGCCTCGACGCTTTATCTATCTCATAATCTCTCATGGGATCATGAGTCCCGTGAGAGAATGCGCACTGCTTTAGAAGAGATAATATCCAGGGTTCTTGGGGTCACTGATTATAGGTTCCACCTGGAAATCTAATTTTAGTTGATATATTAATAATAATTGATCTGAGCCAGTATCTGATTGACAGTCAGTCAATAAAGAGTAGCATAATCTGTCAGTTTAATCACATAAGGCGTAAAATAAAACTGAATTAAAAAATAAAAGGAGGAAGAAATATGGCGAACAAATCTACGGATGTATGCCCCTATCAGTGGGCATGGACTCTTGATAACTGGGTTCGCAGGCTTTTGCAAAACCCTTACAAAATTGTTAGAGATTATGTAAAAGAAGGCCAGACTGTTCTGGATCTGGGCTGTGGGCCTGGCTTCTTTTCCCTGCCAATGGCAAAGCTGGTAGGTGAGAAAGGAAAGGTCATCTCAGTGGATGTTCAGGATGAGATGCTTCAGATTTTAAAAAATAAAAGCGAGCTTAAGGGGCTTAATTCTCGAATAGTCCTTCATAAAGCCCAACCGGAAAAGTTAGGTATCTCCGAGATGGTAGATTTTGCCCTTGCTTTTTACATGGTTCACGAGGTTCCGGATAAAAAGAGTTTTTTGGGCGAAGTCGCTTCCCATCTCAAGCCCGATGGTAATTTTTTAATCGTCGAGCCAAAATTCCACGTCTCAAAATCCGACTTTGACAGCACCCTGGAAGTTGCAAGATCTGTAGGCCTGGAACAGGTTTCTAAACCCAGGATTTCTTTCGACAGAGCAGTACTTTTGAAGCCTGCTTCCAGAAAAATAGCTTGATGCTGCAATCTCGATTTCAATGACTTCAGACGACGGGTACATAGCCGCAGGCGTTAAAAAAGGGAATGGCTGCTTAGTTAAGCTGGCAGGAGATGGAGAAGGTGTTGAGTATGAGGATACATCAGACAGCAGCTTCAGCCAAATAAGAAATTACATTTATGATATTTTTCCATGGGTTTTTCCAGTGGAACCTATAAGTGAATGGGATTTTTCTTCTCGCTTTTTTCTTTTTACTTTCTCCTCATCCCCAAAAAATGTAAAAAACGTCCCCTTCTCCACTGTCCGGCAGGCTCTCGATTCCCCTGTCAAACTTCCGGCTCTATTATTATTCATCTGGATGACACAGCAGAAAGAAACTCTTAAGTTTGGGATTCAGGAAGGAATAGTCGAGCCTTTTCTTGCGTGGGGAAAAACAAAAATTGTAAAGGGTGCAGTTTTCTATTCTTTGCCCACGCAATAATCGAATGGAACATCTGGACCCAGAGATTTCCAAACCTCATTCATTTATTCCGGCCTCTGCTCTTACTTCGGGACCCCTTGATACTTTATTGCAATCCTCAAATCGCTTACAATCCCTGGGGCAGTTTGCCTGTTTTCTCTCTTCCGTTATCCCAAATAAATTCAGGAGTATTTCGATCCAGCGAGAACGGGCCTCTTCCCAATCAACTCCAGGAAGAATCATAACCCTCATTCCATTGAATAACGACACGAGAGCGACTGCAAGGGTACGTGGATCGGTTCCGGATGGGATAAGGCCTTTCTGCCGCTGTTCTGCAATTTCATTGGCTGGCTCATCAATACCGCGCTTCATGCCTTCTATTATAGGGCTTGTCATTTTTGCAGCCATATTTTGCACTGGGATGTCCATTTATGATCGAGCCGTCCCCTTAAGGATGAAACTTTTTATACTTTCAGTTACACTAATATTTAACAATATATAAATATTTAGTAGATATTTAGTAGAGAATAAATTGAATTTAGTGCACTGTTGACGTAATCAAAATATATGGGGACCTGAAAAAATGGGACTACTCTATAAAAAAAATAATTTGCAATTTTTAACAATTGCATGTTTTATCTTTCTTATTGTAAATGGAACAGCAGCCTCGTATCCTGCACCGACCACGCTGTACGTGGGTGGAGAAGGCAGCGGAAATTATACAACTATTCAGGATGCGGTAAACAACGCAAGTTCCGGAAACACAATTCTTGTCTATCCGGGTACGTATACGGAAAATGTGAATGCTAGTGTGGAAAACATAAGCATCCGCTCCTATTCTGGAAACCCTGATGATACGATTATAAAACGCGAGGAATTCAAGAGTAACAATATCAAAATAACTGCCAATAATGTAACTATTAGCGGGTTTACTATTACCGGGGCAGGTTCTACAGGAATTTATATGAGCAGGATTTCGGGAGCAAATATCATAAATAACAAGCTTTCCGGAGTCGGTTGCGGTATTCAGATGGAACGTTCCAGCAGATGCAACCTGATCAACAATACAGTTTCTGATTCTGCTCAACATGGATTTTATCTCTCTTCTTCGAGTAACCATTGTATACTAGCAAATAATACAATTTCTTATACCGGAGAAGAGGGAATATTACTCAGGAGCTCTGTTTACTGTACTCTGACTAATAATGTAATTTCAAATACTTACTATGAAGGTATTTATCTGAACTCTTCCAGCAACTGTAATGTTACTGGCAACACAGTTTCAAACACTGAGGATGATGGCATTGATCTGAACTCTTCAAGCAACTGTAATATTACTGGTAATACGGTTTCAAGCACTGAGGATGATGGCATTGATCTGAACTCTTCCAGCAACTGTAATGTTACTGGCAACACAGTTTCAAACACTGGGGATGATGGCATTGATCTGGATTCTTCCAGCAACTGTAATATTAATGGTAATGCAGTTTTAAACACTGAGGATGATGGAATCTGTCTGGTAAATTCTGAAAATTGCATTCTGACCAATAATACCGTTTCAAACGCTTCTGATGAAGGCGTCTGCCTTTCTTATTCCAGCGGCTGTACTCTGACCGACAACACAATCTCAAACGCTGACTACGGTATCACTGTAGATTCAGACGACTGTGTCCTGAGAAACAACACAGCAACTTCAGGGATATATGGAATCAGCCTTTGGTATATCGAAAACTGCACGCTTACAGGCAATATTATGTCTGAAAACCTGTACAATTTCGATCTTGATATCTACGACCTTGATAACGGAACCGGAAATATAATTGATACCAGTAATCTTGTCGACGGAAAAGCGATTTATTACCTTGAAGGGGAACCAAATCCTTCTATTGGAAGTGATGCAGGGGTTGTCTACTGCATAAACTGCGGAGATGTCGAAATTAAGAACCTTGTGCTTCAGAATAATACATACGGGGTTTTCCTGTATAATACAAGTTCGGAAATCCAGAATAACACCATAAACAATACCATCTACGGGATGATGGTGTTATCTTCTCAGGACGTCAGGATCTCAGACAGCATGATTGAGAATTCCATGATAGGAGTGGATCTCGAGAAGGCTATAAATACGACTCTGGCTGACAATACCGTTCAGAATTCGTTATTTGGAATTGAAGCCGTTAGTTCTGAGAACTGTACGCTTTCGAACAATTCCATTCGGGACTCCATATTTGTTGGGATTGCCACAATTAGTTCCGAGAACTGCATGTTTTTAAACAATTCTGTTCGGAACTCCATATATGGGATTATCACCTTAGGTTCCGAGAACTGCACGCTTATGGGTAATTCTGTTCAGGACTCGATGGAAAACTATGGACTTCTTACCTCCGGAAACTCAAAGCTTGTTAGCGGTAAGGAAAATACCCTCATAAGGGAAAATACCCTCATAAAGGAAAGTACCCTCGTAAAGGAAAATACCCTCGTAAACTCGAATCTTGTGCAGTCACAGGCACTCAATGACTTTGGGATCTATTCTGAAGATTGCCAGAATCTCAGGCTTGAGAACAATACTATTGACCAGATAGACTTCATAGGAATTTCTCTTGAGGGGTGCCAGGATGTCAGGTTTGTGAGGAACTCGGTACGGAACATCGGGTATACAGGGATTTATTCGGATAATTCTGCCAATGTAGAACTTCTGGACAATACGGTTCAGAATGTAACAGGTGAGGCTCAACTTGTATCTGGAAATTCCCCCCTTGTCAGTTCTCCTCTTGTCAGCAAAAGTTTGGGACCCTCAGGATATGGAATCTGTTTTGCTTATTCAAATGAATTCAGGCTTGAGGGCAACACCGTTGAGGACTGTTGTTCTGCATGGGGAATTTATCTCTATGAACCGGTAAACTCGACACTTGAATGCAATACTCTTAAAAACTGTCAGGCGGGACTTATCGCAATTGCGAGTGAAAACTGTAGTGTAAGTGACTGCTCCGTAACTAACTGCACTTCAGGAGGAATTGTGATTATGAGCTCCGAGGAAGTCCCAGAAACTGGGTATACGGTGGCAGGGTGTACTGTAGAAGGAAGTGCAATCGGGCTGCTGGTGACAGGAGAAGGAACCCTTGCAGAGAATACTTTATCCGGCAATTCTTACGGAATGGTGCTCTATGATGTGAATAACAGCCTGATCTATGGCAACAAAATGGTCCGGAACAGCCTTGCAGGACTTGCCATTGATCCCGAAGAGTCAGAACTTACAGCACGCAGCGGACTTGTAAGGAGCATTGAGTCTCCTGAAAGCAGTAATAACACAATTTACAACAACTACTTCAACAACGTAAACAACACTCTCATTTACAGTGAGGCTAACAACACCTGGAACATTAGCAAAACTTCAGGGGAAAGTATAGTTGGCGGTCCGTACCTTGGAGGCAACTACTGGGCAAATCCCAATGGGACAGGCTTTTCCGAAAGCTGCACAGACGCTGACAGGGACGGAATTGCAGACTCCTCCTATGAAATCGTAAACGGAACCTTTGACTATCTGCCCCTTACAACTATTTCCCCCGCACCCATTCCAACCCACAGACACAAAAGCTCCACCAATTACATTCCCTCAAGTGGAGAAAGCACCGGTGTGACAGGCATTGACAGTGCACAGAAAAAGGTTGTTGCGGGATCCAAAACAAGCTTTAGCTTCACTGACCCTGTTTCTGGCATACTGGGGCTCAGCTTCACTTCACAACAGTATTCCGGGAATGTCATCGCAAGGATTGAGGTGCTTGGAGACGGAAGTTCCGGAGAAAAACCTGAAGGAGAAGTCTACCAGCTGATGAACATCCTGGTCGGAAACGAAAGGTTCGAAAGTGGGAGCAACATCAATGGAGCAGCCATTAACTTCAGGGTCTCAAAGAGCTGGGTAGAAGAAAACAATATTGACGTCTCTACCATAACGATAAACAGGTTCCAGGACGAAAAATGGAATGCGCTTGTCACAGAAATGACTTATGAAGACAAAGAATACTACTATTTCAAGGCAGAAACTCCGGGCTTCTCCAGGTATGCAATTACGGGAGACAAACTCGGCACTGAAATAATCACTCCGGCTGAAGAGAAAGAAACCGGAACAGTCACAGGAGAAGAGCAAACTAACGACGAAAAGACTCCTGGATTCGAAAGTACCTTTGCAATTCTCGGAGTCCTTGCTTCGGTGTTCTTTGCAAAGAAGAGAATCTTAAAATAAGTAATTTGGAAAATAAGGGAATATTACTTCATATTCCTTAATTTTTCCATTCTTTTTCTTTTGCCTTTAGACCTTTCTTTTCGAGCTGTTTTTGTTTTTTGTCTCAATCCTTCATTTTTGCAGGCACATCCAAAATGAGAATGAGGATTTCGATTAATCTCTGATTCTTTTCTTTGTCCTGTGAACTACCCCTCCCTGCTTTCTGATGAAAGCGAGGAAGGGGCTTCTTGCTTCATCCCTCGAACTACTGTTCGCAAGTCCACAAGCCCATCCCCTGCG
>NZ_JJQL01000087.1:0-11418 GCF_000979975.1 Methanosarcina sp. 1.H.A.2.2 | reverse complement strand
GTACTTTTAGTGGGGATAACTGTAAATTACGGCATTAAAGAAAGGAAGGAATTACAAGCTTTCTCTGAGTAACGAAGTAAAGAGGGGGCTATAATTATTGTATTGTAGTTTTTGAAATTTCCGGTATTGAACTGTAAATCCAGTTGTATCAAAAAAATTAGTACTTAATCTGATTAAAAGCTGTATATCCGGGAAAAATTATACCTTAACAGCTACCAGAATGAAACTAAAACTGCATTAGTCGTCTCAGTAAGCTCAAAGTGCCGGATAAAGCCTATTCAGCTTTCAAGAAGGAAGATATGCACTTCATAGCTGTTAATACGACAATTGAATTCTCAAAGAGCCTATTTTATCTTTACTATTTATTTTCAGGCACTCAACCGTATGGGTTAAAATAACATGCATTTAAAGACCAAAAAATTTTGTTAAAATCTTCTCGAATTAAATGTAGTAGCTCGTACCTAACGACTGAAAAATTTGTACCTGTAAGTGCAGTTACTAAAAAGGTTACTGGATAATTAAATAACTAAAAAGGTTACTGGATAATTAAATAACTAAAAAGGTTACTTGATACTAAAATAACTAAAAAAGTTACTGGATAATTAAATAACTAAAAAGGTTACTTGATACTAAAATAACTAAAAAAGTTACTGGATAATAAAATAACTAAAAAAGTTACTGGAAACTAAAAAAGGTTACTGGAAGAATTACTGCATAATCCTTCTAGTTTCAATATAATACCTTTTCTCGTTTTCCTTTCCAAGGGAAAAGGATTTTCTTGGGAGAATCCCCTTCTTTTTTATTAGAGCAAAGAAATCGCTTCTTTTGAAGGACGGAAGGAAAAAACCAATACTTTCAGGCTCTTTTCCGAGTTTTTCCACTACTTCAGGGTCATGTTCATATTCAACCGGATAATCGTCAATAACCTCGTCAAGGGTTTCAACCTCCAGGTCATGCTCAGGGTTATCAAAGATGAGGACGCCGCGCCTGTCTTTTGTAATAAATTCGATTGAATGTCCGGTTACTTGACTCTCAGCATATTGGGCAGTTGAATTGCCTGATGGAGCTTCTATAATTCTCGCATTGAACCTTTTAAGCAGTTCCCCAGGGTCAACCCCTCTTACAATCCTGTGAATTGGCTCAAAAGTAAGCCCCGGATCATGAATGTTTACAAGCTCTACAAGTGCGTATCTGGCCGGGTGGTTGTCCGGGACCGTCCCTTTAATTTTCTCCCAGAAACTCTTTGCTGCAGCAAGGCTGTGGTTTCCATCTCCAACAAGGAGGGTCCCAAGAGCCTGAATCCTTTCCGAAATCTCCCTAATTGTCTTTTCATCGCTGATCTTAAAGCCTTTTATATGGCCGCCGTCTTCCATCAGGTCAAAATCATAAATCTGGTTTCCTTCATAAACAGGACTATCTGTGTTCAGAGGAATAACGGAAAAGTCCGGGTCGTCGTATAAAACAAGAACATGCGTAAGCTCCAGCTCTGCATTTTCTCTTATCATGACTCTTGCAGGAAGCCTTTCTTTGATTGTTTTTTCAGTCGGCCTGATAAAGGATTCAGATCCATCATACTCGTATCCTTCCAGATCGATTGCGACAACCAGACCTGTCCTTTCACTCCCTGAGACAGCACGCTTTACAAGAACAAAGCAGGGGCCATGATCAACAAGAGTAGCTTTGTAATTGTGCATTGCCTTATGAATATTATTTACTCTATTTTCATCTAAAGGAAGATAGATTTCAGGGTAAATTAAATTGAGAGTAGAAGGAGTATCTCCAACAAATTCTTCTACTCTTCTCCAGTACTCTATATCCTGAGTATGCTGGTCACAGGCAATTACTGCCCATTCGCTCCAGTTAGCCTCTGGAAGAAGAATGTGAGGAACGTGCAATATCATGGTTAATTAAAAATAAAGAGAAGATATAAAGATTTCTAAACACATTCCTAAACTCCTTCTCTAAATACCTTCTTTTGGCATATACTGAAAGCAAAGAATAGAGCCTCCTCTTTTTATTGAAGGGTACTGTGTAGATAGCTATTTTATCGAGAACAGCCTGTGTTAGGTTCTGTAAGGAATAATATGTAAATGTGTGGGATAATTTGAAAACTGTCATGATCCGGATTGGGAACGAGGCAAAGTGCTTTCGTAAATGGATATGGAAGGGCCTGTTGTCCTATACTGTCCGGATAGGCAGAATTCTCGCAAAAATTCTCGACCTCTGCATTTTTCCGGAGATCCTGGACCTTTTATGGCAGACTATAAAACCCAATACCCGAAAGCTAACTTCGGTAGAGGAACAGGAAGCACGAACCGTATTTGGAGACGGCATCAATTACCGACAGGTGCGTATCGACGAAAATTCGCTAATTGCCTGGCTCGGGGCAAAGATAAACAATTGCTCGGGCATGGGTGTTACCACCTTTCATACAATCAACTTCAACGAAAAAATTAAGACCGCTGCAGGTAATTCAGACATGAAGTGGCTTATTCATGAATTAGCCCACATAGCACAGATGGAACACGTCGGTTCGAAATATCTGGTCGAAGCAGTTTATGCACAGGCAACAGAAGGATACGGATACATTCCAGGTGCAAAACTGCATTTATATGAATATAACCGCGAACAACAGGCTTCGATTGCTGCAGATTATTATATCGCACGTATTTCAGGCAACTCAACAGCTCCGTATGATACTTATATTGCAGAACTGCAAGCAGGGGAGTTATAACTATGGTCTTATCCTGACCCTGTCCTCTTCTACAACTACAAAACTACAACTACAAAACTACAACTACAAAACTACAACTACAAAACTACAACTACAAAACTACAACTACAAAACTACAACTACAAAACTACAACTACAAAATGTCTTTTCCAATCATTACGTAATTGGCATTAAAGTACTGTAATTTGAAAATTATCACTTTTATTAAGGAAGCCGTAAAGGTTTCTATACTTATAGATGTACTCGTATACCTATCTCAAGCTGACTTTCGGGAAGAACTCCTCTTTTTTTCTAAAAGCACCCATAACTTCTCGCATTCATCAGCTGTCAGTCCGATCTGTTTGACCAGATATTCTTCTGTTTTTTCGTTTTTTACCGTCCCTTTTAGCAGATTACTTATTGTATCCCTGTGGTGCCCTGTTATCCTTTCAATACTTCGTATTCCATTTTTTTCGAGAAAAAGCCGATATATCATCCTTATTTCAGTTCCGGGCAGATGCTTGCGATAAACAGCTGTACCGACTGTTTCCATGAAAAATTTCCCACAATGCTTACAATAATATCTCTGGTGTCCGGTCTTATATTTTCCACGTTTTATTACGGCTTTTCCTTCCTCCTTAAGATGATACTCACATTCAGGATTTGGACACACGACTTCATCTGTTTTTTTGGTTATACGATTTCCCCTCCCTGAGTCCCGATTTGACTATCTGGTCTATTACGCATATTCCACACATATTTCCGAATTTTGACAAACAATTCAATGCGAGTCATATACTGAAATAATTTAATTAATAAGTTATGGATTTATTGATATATTTATCTTACTTATTGCGATGTCTTCAAGAAAGAGATTTCTGCAAAATTAGTCAATGTACATCTCGAAAAAAACCAAATACATTAGAAAAATATTTGCAATTATCTTCTCTGGGAATCCATACTACATTACTTTCCCGCACATAAACTACATACAGGAAAGCTTCGTGCAAACTGAAGGAAGTTTTCGGATAGAATTTAGAGAATTAAGCCATTACTTGATAAGGAAATGCAGAGAACTGGATTTTGTTAGCCCTTAATTTGGGAGTTAGAAAGTTGATTTCAATGAAATACGGCAAAAGATCTGAGTATTTCTTATTCTGATTGAACTAAGTTGGGTTTTCTAAGATAACTCTACATTACATAAAACAAAAAGCCAAAAGTGATAAGCCGTTTACTCTTTACAGCTATGTTTTGGAGAGATATTTTTATCCCTTTTCTGCAAATATATATTAATCTGGCCTGCTAATATCGTTTTATGCCTGTAGAAACAAGAGAAATTTCAGTCACTGGAAAAGAAGATTGTGGAATTGTTGATATTACTGAAACGGTGTCAGAGGAAGTCAAAAACTCCAAAATAAGAAACGGGACAGTTACGGTCTTCTGCATCGGGTCAACCGGAGCAATAACCACAATGGAATTTGAGTCAAACCTTTCAAAAGACGTTTCAGAAACTCTTGATAAGCTAATCCCTCTGAATAAGGACTACCATCACCACAAGACCTGGGGTGATTACAATGGAGGTTCTCATTTAAGATCATTGCTCATCGGCCCGAGCCTTACTGTTCCTTTTGTTGAAAAAGAATTGACACTTGGGACCTGGCAGCAGATTGTATACATAAATTTTGACAGGATTGAAAGGTTGAGAAAAATCGTGCTGCAGATTATTGGGGAATTTTAATTCTCGGGGAATTTCGTTATTTTTCCAGGCTGCGGATAATACTGGACGAAATTGCAATTCCCATGCAGGTGTCCAGCGTCACTGAAGACATAAGCCCTATCACCTTTCCGGTCTGCAGGATCGGAGAACCGCTGTCCCCGGGCTCCGGCATATTATAGCACTGGAAGCCCAGAAAAAGCAGTGAAGCTCCTGCGTTAACCACCCTGCAATTGATGGCGTGGATATCATTAACAAGCACAGCCTGCTCCAGTTCAGCTGCGCTGCCAAGCTCGGTGATTTCAAACGTGCAGGCCGGAGGAAGCTCTATCAAAGCTAAATCAAAATCCTTTAAAACACGCGTAACAGCGAGTTTTGTTCCGTCAACTGTTAAATGGTCTCCTTCCCCCCGACGAAATATATGAGAAACCGTGACCATGTAAGGCAATCCTTTGAGCGAGATAACAGCCCCGATGGTACAGCGTTCTCCCTTATAGAAAAAAGAACCACCCGATTTTATCATAAGCTTTCCTCAACCTGCCGATTTTTCTTAGGTCTGGTCTTAGGTCTGGTTTATGGTATTTTTGATGTCTAATTCTATTTCCGGTTTTTACGTTAAATTGTGATTTGTTAGCCTGCTCATTATTGGAACAAAACGTACCTGGTGTGGACGTTCTATGGATGTTTCAGAAATAATACTAAGCGAAGTATTGCCTGAACTGAAGAGACAGGTTGCTGGTGTATAAAGTAGAAGGTTATGCAAATTCTTTAACGATATCCCCCTGAATGGGGAATTATCCTGTGAACTCGTTTTTGGTACTCCCGGTATTCGTCGCCAAACTGTGACACAAGCCTGCTTTCCCAGTGCAGGGACCCCAGATACAGGTATATGGTAGACAAAAGGTATATGACAAGCAGATTGACGGTCATAAAGGGCGTGAGCCACATTATGACCAGGCCTGAGAGCAGGAAAGGGTCCCTTACCCAGCGGTAAATGCCCCGGATATTCAGGGGGCCTGCTTCGGGAGTCTTTGGTGCAGATAGCTGTGAGCGTAATTTAAACCTGTGGGGTGCATCAAGCAGTGCTCTGGGAGCAACGATTACAGCAATCAGCTGTCCCCCGACCATCAGCCAGAGCCAGGGTGAAGGTACTATGTAGAGAATCGGCCCCGGATTTTTAATAAGCAGATAGACGAGCGGCGCTATCGTTACAAATGCGATGAGGCTGTATACCGGCATATAATATCTTTCTGCCCTGGAACCCACGACTCGCATGATGAAGCGTTTGAAGGGCAGGCTTGCCGTAAGGCTGTGAATAGCTGCAAATGCAACCAGACAAAAAACAAGGATAATTGTGGACGAAACCAATTCCAATATTCCCCATTTTTTAATTTGAATAACCTGGTATTTAGCATTTGTGAACTGATGGGGCTGTCAAATTTTCTGGTACTAATCAATTTTCTAAATGTTCCCACACCAGTATCTAAAAATCTTACTTTATAGATTCCTGATACATATTAGAAGTTCACTCAATATAGAGCAAACAATACAAATCGATACCGCTTTTTTGTACCCTTTTTTTATAACTCTAATCATTCCTGAAGACACTAAAAACACGGCTGACTTAAGTATAAATATTAGGATGTTGTAATATGGTCTGTGTAACAATCTTCATAATGTGTGTCCCTTAAATTACTCGCTCAAAACCAGGCTGTGTGTATATTGTTAAATTGAATTTCTGGTCAAAGGAGCATTTTTGAACATATCAGAGTCCAAACACGGGGTTCATACCAGGCACATACTCTGAGAATAATTTGAAGTTGCAACAAACTAAAAAAAGAAAATTCTTACTTAATTAACCTAAAAAAGAAGTTTTTCCCTTCTAATTTGGAAAAGGAGCCTTTTAAATCCTTGATTAAGAAGATAAACGTTTTATATTGTCTTTTAATGAGGTCTGATCACAATGAAATATCACAATTTTAAACCATATGCAAAATATGGATTATTTCTCATATTTCTAATTAGTTTGGTTGGCACTGCGTGTGCAGATACAAATCAACTTGTGTATTATGACTGGTCTGCAGACACTGGAAATACTATAGTTGACACCTCCGGAAACGGAAATAACGGTGCAAATTATGGCAGCACAACCTTCATTCTGCCAACTGGACAAATGGCAAGACATTTTAACGGACAAAACAGAATAACAATACCTAACAATGAACAGCTGGCATTTACTGATCCATATATAACATTTGGGGTATTTTTCCGTTATAATTCTAACAATCCGACTAATTGCACATATTTAGTTTCTAAAGGCAATAACACATGCAGTCTCAGCATTGACCATACGGATTCAATACTGAAATATGAAGTTTATGCAGATGGTCATGCTATTTTCGGCTGCAGTGCAAGTCCTATACAGCCTGACGAAGATTATGAGGCTATTGTGACATATGATGGTTCTCATGCTCAATTGTACATCAATGGAATTTCTAATGGAAAAGGTGTAGATTATACTGCAGCTGCTTTAGGCCCCAGCTATAACACGGATGACTGGACGATAGGATCATCTCCCGATACTACGTACGGGCTAAACGGCGAAATATATTCTTTTTATATTTATGACAGAACGTTAACTCCATCTGAGATATTAGATTTATATGTGAATGATATCCACACCGTAAGGGATTCAGATAAACCCGGAGGCATTGTTCTAACATGGGACGATGCAGCAAATATTCATACGTGTTATACACATTTGCCAATTTTCCAAAAGTATAACGCTACATGCACTATGAATGTAAATAAAGTAAGCCACAGACCACAGGCTATAATAGATGAACTAAATGCACTTCATGAGGCTGGATGGGAAATAGCTGCACATGGGTATAACCACACAGATTCAGTTATATTTCTACAGAATAACACTCCTGAAGAGTTTCTAGACCAGGAAATATTCCCGAACATCGTAGAAATCACCCGGTATGGTTATCCGGTTTATACCTTAGCATATCCCTTTTCGCATAGAACTCCAACTACTGATAGAATACTAGCTCCATATTTCCGGACACTCAGAACGGGAGTCCCCGATGTTGTAAATGATAATGTAAATGAAACATTACTGGCTTATTACGATTGGGACAATGCTCGACTTCTGTATGGTGTTGAAATAGATAACAGTGCTAATGTTAGCTTACAGTCCATAGAATATGGGATTGATCACGCGATAACAACAGGGAGCGTATTAGTCTTATATGGGCATGCAATTACTCCAACTGGTGATGGACGATATCAAACTTCAGAATCGAGACTGGACTCAATTCTAGATTATACCAGTCGTAATGGCGGAGTATTTTATCACATGGGAGATCTGGGGGATTCATCCTGGGTGCGACCCTCCAGATTTTCTAATGTGACTGCAAAATTCACAGTTTCTACAAATCGTTTATCGGCCGGGAAAGATGTAACGTTTGTGGATTACAGTATCAACCAGTCCACTGAACTGCTTGATTTCGGGGACGGTTCGCCTAAGAGTAGTACTGCAAATGTTACTCATACATATACAACACCAGGAACTTATACGGCTAATCTAACGGTAACAAATGACGTTTCCAGCGATTCGATGCTTAAAACAATTACAGTTGTTCAACCTGCGGCTCCAGTTGCTAGTTTCACCAGCAATAAAACAACCGGAGTTCCGCCACTGAGTATAGCATTCACAGATACATCAACCGGACTTCCAACATCCTGGTCATGGAAATTTGGAGATGGAACTTCTTCAACTGATAGGAATCCAACACATACTTATTCCCTGGCAGGAGATTATACCGTCAACCTGACAGTAAGCAACCTTAACGGCACGGATTCAAAAACTGCTGTTATAACTGTACTGGAAAAAGAAATTGATATACTTCCGACAGCAGATTTTACCGCCAATCCTACTAGCGGCTCTGCTCCCCTTTCCGTCCTCTTTACTGACCGTTCGCAGAACGCAACATCGAGGAGCTGGAAATTTGGGGACGGAACTACTTCAACTGATCGGAATCCAACGCATACTTATTCCCTGGCAGGAGATTATACCGTCAACCTGACAGTAAGCAATCCGAATGGTACGGATTCAAAAACTGCTGTTATAACTGTGCTGGAAAAAGAAATTGATATACTTCCGACAGCAGACTTTAGCACAAATGTCACCAGTGGATATGCTCCCCTCGCCGTTCAGTTCAATGACCGTTCGCAGAACGCAACATCGAGGAGCTGGAAATTTGGGGACGGAACTACTTCAACTGATAGGAATCCAACACATACTTATTCCCTGGCAGGAAAATATACCGTCAACCTGACAGTAAGCAATCCGAATGGTACGGATTCAAAAACTGCTGTCATAAATGTACTGGAAGAAATTGTGATACTTCCTGTAGCAGACTTTACCGCCAGTCCTACTAGCGGCTCTGCTCCCCTTTCCGTCCAGTTCTATGACCGTTCACAGAACGCACTATCGAGAAGCTGGAACTTTGGAGACGGAACTACTTCAACTGATCGGAATCCAACGCATACTTATTCCCTGGCAGGAAAATATACTGTTAGCCTGACAGTAAGAAATCTTGACGGCATAAATTCAAAAACTGCTGTTATAACTGTGCTGGAAAAAGAAATTGACATACTTCCTGTAGCAGACTTTACCGCCAATCCCACTAGCGGTTCTGCTCCCCTTTCCGTTCTCTTTACTGACCGTTCACAAAACGCAACATCGAGAAGCTGGAACTTTGGAGATGGAACTACTGCAACTGATCGGAATCCAACGCACACTTATTCCCTGGCGGGAGACTATACCGTTAACCTGACGGTAAGCAACCTTAACGGCACGGATTCAAAAGTTGCTGTTATAACTGTGCTGGAAAAAGAAATTGACATACTTCCGACAGCAGACTTTAGCACAAATGTCACCAGTGGCTATGCCCCCCTCGCCGTTCTCTTTACTGACCTTTCACAAAACGCAACATCAAGGAGCTGGGACGTTAACAATGACGGAGTCGAGGACTCAAACGCGGCAAGCTTTGTTTATGTGTATCCTGCTACAGGGACTTACACCGCTAAACTGACTGCGATCAATGCAAAAGGCAATGATTCAAAAACTACGACAATAGCTGTAGAGAGAAAGAGTAGCGGAGGAAGCAGCGGCGGTGGTGGTGGTTCTCCTGAACCTGCAAAGAATGTCAAAGCAAAGGAACTTTCACAGGCGTTCATTACAAACGGAAAAGAAGTAAAGTTTGATTTCACAAAGAAAGCCACTGCTGTTGTATATTTGAGCTTCAATTCAAAGAAGACTGCTGGTAGGACAAAGACCACTGTTGAGATGCTGAAAATTAGATCTATGCTTACCCCGGATGCTCCCACAGGTGAAGTCTATAACTACCTGAATATCTGGGTTGGCAACAGTGGATTTGCAACTCCAAAGAATATCGAAAACGCAGTCATCTGTTTCAAAGTTGATAAATCCTGGATACAGGATAAAGGCATTGACAAGTCTTCAATCATCCTGAACAGGTACAATGACAAGAAGTGGAATCCATTGCCCACCAGCCAATCAGGAGAAGATGGCAGATATCTGTATTTCACAGCCAAAACTCCGGGATTCTCGCCCTTTGCAATAACAGGTGAGAATACAGCAAAAGAAACCGTGACTGAAATCCTGCCTGAACCTGACACTCAGGATCTTGAACAAAACAATACAGCATCAGAAGTTGAGCAGCCTTCTGAGCAGAAGGAAAAAACAAGCATGCCTGGATTTGAAATGATTTACTGTGTTATCGGGTTGCTTGGAGTGTTTTTGTATAGAAGACGATAAATTGCAGTTAGATGGTGGAGATAACTGATTCCACTATCTAATTTCTTACCTTTTTTTAAGTTCGTTTGGGATTCTCAGAGTCTCTTTTTCAAAGGCTGTTCCAGAGGAATATGATTTTTGTTCAAGGATAGACCAGTACAGGCGGCCTATTTTTTCTTGTATGTTGTGGTGAACATGATCATTTATTGTTTGGTTTCCAGAAGCTTAAAAACATCAATATATTTTTTATACATGCTGGTCTTTCTGAAATACAAAATAAACAAAACTAACTGTCCCAGAGCGTTTCCATGTTAGAAGAACTCCTCACAACCCTCACTCCCAGGCAAAAAGAAGCAGTTGAACACACTTCAGGCCCTCTATTAATTCTTGCAGGTGCAGGCACGGGTAAGACAACTGCCATCACTGGCAAAATTGCCTGGATGATCGAAAAACAGGAAATTAAGCCGGAAAAGATTCTTGCCCTTACTTTTTCAAGGGAAGCTGCCAGAAATATGGAAAAGAAAATCCATGAGCTTCTCGGGCAGGGAGCTAATGTGAAGGTAAGTACTTTTTATATTTCATTCGACAGATCGACATTTAATTTTTGATAATTTCTATTGATGGTGATTTTGAAATAATGCTCTATAATTGTGTGTAGTTGTTAGGTTTACATATGATCCAAACATAATCTCTCATACCAAACTTTAACGAAAAAATAAATCCGTGTTTATATATGTCGTGGAAGTTGAGCCACACATTAACCAGCTTTTAACATAATATATAGTTGGCTAAGATTCTAAAACGGCATCATGAAACATATTCAAAATTCCAATGTCGACCTGCCGAAAGCAGGTTTCATGCTTTCAAGGTGTAGATCAGCAGCATGGACAAAACTCAAAGTCCCGGTCTTGCCAGCGTCTGCCGACATTTTTCTTTTTTTCATTGGAGGTGCCCCTAACATATATAAAATTTATACCTCCAACTGTATATTAAACCCAATTAAATATTTTGGTTTGAAGGTTTCAGAAACAAATGTTTAAAATTAATAATTAATCTCATAATTCCGACTTTCCGCAAATGTCCTCAAAAATAAAATTATTTTTATTAAATGGCCAACTGTCAAATTATAATTGACCTTTGTTAATGGCAATTCGTTGATTC
>NZ_JJQL01000042.1:9446-17477 GCF_000979975.1 Methanosarcina sp. 1.H.A.2.2 | reverse complement strand
ATTTAAGAATCCATAAATTTCCTGATATAGATTATTTAAGAATCCATAAATTTCCTGATATAGATTATTTAAGAATCCATAAATTTCCTGATATAGATTATTTAAGAATTCATAAATTTCCTGATTCTTGAAAAGAGTAAGAACCTCAAATAATAGGAGAATTGGAGGTTCGGCATTCATCAAGAATACTCCTTCTGGAGATATTACTCAGGAAAATTCAGTGAAGAACTCGTTAATGTAAGGAACTCTTTGACCTGCGATCCAAAAATATCAAAATTTATGGGTTTGGAAAGGACAGCATGACATCCGGCTTTTAGGAATTCCTGTTCACTTTCAGGATCACAATGTCCTGTGACAGCAACCACTTTTATGCTTCGTGTATCAGGGTTGCATTTTATCCGTTGAAGCAGTTCAAGCCCATGCATCTTTGGAAGTTCCATATCCATCAGTACAAGATCAACTTTGACCTTACTGAGAACTTCCAGCGCTTCAAAGCCGTTTTTTGCCTTCTTCGGATCATATCCGCATGATTTCAGAAGGTCAGCTTCAATGACAAGGTTAAGCAGGTTATCCTCAACGATCAGGATTTCAGGCATTTGATCAACTCCTGTGCTTGCTTAAGAATTCTCTGAACGATATCCTTCTTACAGAGATGCTATTCTTACAGAGATATCGTTCTTACAGAGATATCGTTCTTATAGGGGGTTATTTTGTGAAACGAATTTTACTGGTGGGAACAGATAAACGACTTAATTATATGGAATATTTTATCCTTACTTATCTTAGAAAAAATTCTATTAAATACCCTGATAAATTTTCTATCGCAAGCAAATTTCCATTATATATTACATTTCTGAACATAATTTGTAAGATTTGAAGGCAAATCGGTTGGAATTTGCAGGCTGGCACTCAAACACTTACAACTAAATTTTAACACCAAATAAGTGGATTTCAGTGACAAAAAGAAGACATTCAGTTCCCAGTGTTGATCCTTTACATAACGATATAGCAGATAGCAGTAAATTCCCCGACTTAATAAAGATAATATGAATTCCCGTAGAATATAAAGTTATTTATTAATATTTATACCACTGTTTTAATATATAAAGTGAAGATGAAAACATTTTATATTATATTGATGTGTCCCCAAGAAAAGTTGATTCTACGCATGGTATGAAAACAAGCACATCCAACCCTGTAGAATTTATTCTATGCAGTAACAGACCCTGATAATTTAAATAGGATTTTTAAAACTTAACAAACTTTTAGAAACGTTTTGTTAACATGCAACCATTCCAAAATAGAGACGGGTTTAAAGCTAGATAATTTGCGAAAGATAATTAAAAAAGTTTAATATAGCACGTCTCGCATATACTTTTTTATATTAACAAAAAAGACTTACGTTAGCAAAAAAACTTGCGTTAATCAATTGCGTTAACCTTATGTGTACTCTGATAAAAGTTATTTGATTAATAGCTTCAATCGGAACCCTTCAGTTGACTGCTTCAATAGGAATCCTTCAGTTGACTGCTTCAATAGAATTCATTATTATTCTGAAACTCTGAGTATTCTCAAAAATGAAATTGAGTGGTCAGATAACTTCAGGGCGGTTCCAAATATACAGTAGAACAAATATCGCCACATAAGACATTGTCACAAAGATATTGTCACTCACTTAATAAAAAATAAAAGAAGGCAAATAGATGGCAAGAGTAATGATCGTGGACGATGCCGAATTTATGCGGATGGTAATCAGAGACATTCTTTTAAAGCACGGACACGAGGTGGTTGCTGAGGTAGGTGATGGAGAAGAAGCAATTCAGACATACCTGGAGGTAAAACCTGACCTTGTGCTAATGGACATAATAATGCCAGATATGGATGGGAAAGAGGCATTGCAAAAACTTCTTTTAATGGACCCTGATGCAAAAGTGGTAATGTGCTCTTCTCTTGGGCAGCAGGCTCTGATAACGGAATCTATTAAAATAGGTGCCATGGGTTTCATAGTAAAACCTTTTGAGCCAGATGGCATGCTGGATGTAATCAAAAAAATTGCTGAGCCAAATTAACTGAAGAGCATTAAGTTAAGCGTCCGATTCTAATTACAGATCTGAATTTTAGATTAATTTTAGATTAATTTTAGATTAATTTTAGATTAATTTTAGATTAATTTTAGATTAAATATCTAATTTATGGATTAAGCATTCAATTACCGGATTAAGTATTCAATTATTGGATTAAACAGTTAGTTTTTAGATTACGTAACTGAGTTCTGGATCAAGACAGAGTGAATCGAAATACTTGAGTTAAATAAAAACGAGTTTTAAATAAACCGATTCAACAAAAAAGTGCTTGAGATGACTATCCGCGCACTCATAGTAGATGATTCTGCTTTAATTCGCAAGGTTCTTTCCGATATTCTCAAAGAAGACCCGAAGATAAGGGTTATCGGAACGGCAGTCAACGGAAAGGACGGTCTTGAAAAAATCAAGAAACTTAGGCCCGATGTAGTACTTCTGGACAATGTAATGCCTGTTCTTGACGGTCTTAAGACTCTTGCCCGTATCATGAAAGAATATCCGACTCCTGTAATAATAGTGTCAGCTCTGGGGGAAAAAGCTGAAGAGATTACCCTTACAGCTTTTGAGTACGGAGCAGTGGATGTAATCGAAAAGCCCTCAGGTGTTCTCAGTCAGAGCATGCCTGAAATGGCAGAGGAAATTTGCAGGAAAGTCAGGATAGCTACAAAAGCTAACCTTAAAAACCTGGAGTGCATGCGAGATTTAGAACCCGGGAATCCGGAAAAAGGGGAGAAGAACGGGGAAAAGAAAGAGGAAAAGAAAGAGGAGAAGAGCGGGGAAAAGAAAGAGGAAAAGAAAGGGGAGAAGAAAGAGAACAGGCTTCTGGAGAAAGTAACCTCTGTGAGAAATATACTGGCGATAGGTGCGTCCACAGGAGGCCCACGGGCCCTGGAAAAACTTATAGGCTCACTTCCCGCTGAGATTCCAGCTGCAGTTCTTGTAGTACAGCACATGCCTCCGGGTTTTACAGCATCTCTTTCAAAAAGGCTTGATGAAAAGTCAGCTCTCAGGGTAAAAGAGGCACAGGAAGGGGATAGAGTAGAGGAAGGAACTGTGCTTATAGCCCCGGGTAATTATCATATGGAAATTGTACGAAATAAAGTAAACGGCCTTGAAGAAGAAGTAGTACATTTATCTTGCAGCCCTAAAGAACTGGGGTCCAGACCTTCAGTAAATGTCCTTTTCAGATCAGTTGCACCGGTTTACGGCTCCAGAGTAATTTCCCTTGTCCTTACAGGAATGAACTGCGATGGAGCAGATGGAGCTGAAGAGATTAAAAAAATGGGGGGCAAAGTAATCGCAGAAGCCCGGAGTTCATGTGTGGTATACGGAATGCCCGGAGAAATAGTAAGGCGAAACCTGGCAGACCTCGTGCTCCCTCTGGACAGAATGGCTGAAGAAATTATCAGAATATTAGAATGAAGTTAAAGATAGAATATCTTTTGTTTACCGCAAGATTAGCCTGAAAAAGCGAATTAACCGGAAAAGTAAAAAGTAAAAATAAGACAAAAAACAAAGGAAAAAAGACAACGAGAGAGTAAAGAGAAAGTAAAGAGAGATAAATAAAGAGAGATAAAAAATTTAAAACATTTCGGAAATCCGGGTACCTCTCAGGACTATAAAAGGCAGGGAAAATCATGGATATGTCAAAATATATAGGCATTTTCAGATCGGAATCTGAGAAAAATATAAAAGAGATCAGTGATTCCCTGCTGGAGCTCGAACAGGACCCTGAAAATATGGAGCAGATGAATGTAATGTTCCGTGCAGCCCATACTTTCAAAGGTATGGCTGCGACCATGGGGTTCAAGCAGATTGTCGAACTAACACATGAGATGGAAAGCCTTATTGACAGGTTCCGTACGGGAAGGCTAACCCTTGATTCTTCTTTAATTGATATCATCTTCGAATGTCTGGATGCTCTGGAGGGACTTGTTGAAAATGTATGCAAGGGCATGGAAAGTAAAACCGTAGAGAGAAAAAACGATAGAAGTGAAGATAATAAGTCTTATCCTGATGCAGTAGAAGTCCTGAAAACTCTCAGGAATATAAATAATTTCTCAGAAGAAGTTCTCCCTTTAAAAAGTGAATTCGAGTCCTTTTCTGCAGACAAAAAGATAGAGGAAAAAATAGAGGAAAAAATAGAGGAAAAAGTAGAGGAAAAAGAAGAAAGAGAAGAAGAAAAGAAACTCGAAAGTATAAATGAGGAACTAAAAGAAAAGAAAAGCTTTACTTACTCTGGACTGGATTTCAAAGTAAAAAATATGCAAAACTCAAGAATACAGGATTCAAAGATACAGGATTCAGAGATACGGGATTCAAAGATACAGGATTCAAAGATACAGGATTCAAAGATACAGGATTCAAAGATACAGGATTCAGAGATACGGGATTCAAAGATACAGGATTCAGAGATACGGGATTCAAAGATACAGGATTCAAAGTTACAGGATTCAAAGACACAGGATTCAAAGACACGGGTTACAAGGATACAGAGTTCAAGGATCAGCACGGAACAGTTAGATAAACTGATGAATCTTGTTGGTGAGCTCGTAATCAATCGAAGCAGGGTAAAAGAGCTTACGGGGGAATCGAAATCAAAGGATCTGGAGCTTGCACTTTCCGATTTTCAGAAGTTAACCAGGGAGCTTCAGGAAGAAGTGTTAGAGATCAGAATGATTCCTCTGGATCATATAACCAATATTTTTCCTAGAATGATAAGGGATCTTGCAAGGGCACAAAATAAAAAAATTAACTTTATAATAAAGGGAAAAGAAATCAAGCTCGATAGAGCTATTATGGAAGAAATCGGAGACCCTCTGGTGCACCTGTTAAGAAACGCAGTGGACCATGGAATAGAAATTCCCGAGGAACGTGTGGAGCTTGGGAAAGAGGAAAGCGGCACTATAATGATTACAGCTTCAAAGCAGCAAAATTATGTTCTTATCAAAATAGAAGATAATGGAAGAGGAATAAGCACAGAAGAAATCCGGAAAGCTGCGTTGGAAAAAGGACTCATTTCAAGGGGGGAAGCTGAACAGCTTTCGGAAAGAGAAGCAATACAGCTAATTTTTGCACCGGGACTCAGTACTGCCAGCACAGTCACAGATCTTTCAGGCAGAGGAATTGGAATGGATGTTGTAAAGAACCGGATTGAACGTCTGGGAGGGTCCGTAAAAGTAGAATCAAACCCCGGATCCGGCTCGAAGTTCGAACTGAGGCTGCCCATAACAATCGCTCTTTATCAGGCTATGCTTGTAAAGGTCGGAGTGGAAAGATATGCGATTCCTTTCACCAGCATAGTAAAAAGTATCTCAGTCAGGAAAGAAGAAGTCCGGCATATTAGGGGTGAAGAGGTTATTGTGATAGACGAAAAAGCGCTCCCTCTCCTGAGATTGCGTAAGTTGTTTCAATTGCCTGCTGTCCAGAAAGAAGAAAGTCTGATCATTGTTATAGTGGAAAAAGCCGGACGATATATAGGCCTCGTTGTAGATTCACTGCTTGGAAAGCAGGAAGTGATTATAAAAAATTTTAAAAGCAGGCTGCTGGAAAAAACCCGGGGATTTGCAGGAGCAACAATTATGGGAGACGGGAGTGTCATTTTAATTCTTGATGTTAACTCCATAATCTGAAATCTTAATTCAAGGGACTAATAATGCCAGTAATAATCTTCAGCAAACGCCAGTAAGAATCTTCAGCAGAGAAATTACAGGTGAAAAAGGAGTGAAAGGAAGTAAAAATGGGATAAAAATGAATGAAGAATAAAGGTGGAATAAACGTAAGTGAGGAAGGAATAAAAGGAAGAAAAAATGGGATAAAAGGAAATGAGGAGAGAGTAAAAGGAAGTAAAAATGGGATAAAAGCAAGTAGAGAAGCAGTAAAAGTAAACGGAGAGAGAAGACAGATAGTTGAAGATAAAATAAAGGCGAGCAGAAATCTCGAGGAAGACCCGGGATTTGAACTATTAAAAAGAGTGATTACGGAAAGTACTGGTTTTAACTGTGAGCAATATAAAGAAGCCCATTTCAGGCGTAGAATTAACGTTCGGGTCAGAGCTACCAATTCAGAGAATTACGAAGAATACCTCAGGCTGCTGAAAAAGAACTCAGCAGAACATGAGAATCTCATTAAAACCCTTACCATAAACGTCAGTGAGTTTTTCCGAAACCCGGAAACCTTTGGAGTAATTGAAAAAGAAGTTATTCCCTTTCTGATAAAATCCAAATCAGATTCACTTGTAAAATCAATCCGTATCTGGAGTGCAGGCTGTGCAACAGGAGAAGAGGCCTATTCTCTTGCTATTTTGCTGCATAGAGTTCTTGGAAGAGACTTCGAGAAGTATAGAATAAGCATTATAGGTACTGATATTGACAATTTCAGCCTTGAAAAAGCCCGAAAAGGGGTTTACCGTGAAAATGTGCTTAAAAATGTGGATGCCAGTATAATAAAAAGCTATTTCGTACGGCAGGGGGAGACATACCAGGTTTCCAACCAGTTAAGAAGTATGATACGTTTTCAACGGCAGGATATGATATCAGAATCCTGTACAAACCATTTTGACCTTATAATCTGCCGAAACGTCATGATATACTTTAAAAAAGAAATTCAGGAACATTTGCAGCTTAATTTTCATAATGCATTGAACAGAGGAGGGTTCTTTGTGATAGGAAAAGCAGAAACACTGCTGGGAACCGCCTCAAACCGTTTTAAGCCTTACAATGCAAGAGAACGACTGTATATAAAAGAAACTTAGAATAATTAAAGAGATCTAAAAGACCTAAAAGACCTAAAAGATCTAAAAGACCTGAAAGATCTAAAAGACCTGAAAGACCTGAAAGACCAAAAGACCTGAAAGTCCTGAAAGATCTAAAAGACCTGAAGAGAATTAAAGGGGACATTCATGGAAAAGATAAGAAGCTTGAGCGAATTTGAATACGGAGCACTGAAAGAGATAGGAAACATAGGGATCGGAAACTCAGCTGTTTCTCTTTCCAGACTCGTAAACAGTCTTGTCTGTACCAGAGTTCTCGATACGAAGTTTGGATTAATCGAAAATATACCGAAAATAGCAGGCTTTTCAGAGTTACCGGTACTAGGTACATTAATGCGTATCAAAGATGATCTCAATGGTTATATCCTTGTCTTTTTTCCTGAAAACAGTGCAAGAAGTCTCTGCCTGACCCTCTCAGGTGAAGAAGAAAAAAGGGACCTGACAAATCCTATGAACCTGTCTTTAATTGAAGAAGTTAGCCATATCCTGGCAGGAACCTACATAACTTCCCTTGCGAAATTTTTGAAACTCAATCTTTCTATTTCAACACCTTACGCAGCATATGATATGTCTGACTCCATTTTCAATTCAGCCGTTACAGAGATGAGCTGCATAGCAGATTTTGCACTTATACTTGATGCAGAGTTCCTCATAAAAGAAAATAAAATTAACGGAAATATATTGACTTTACTTGACCCGGAATCTCTGAACCATCTATTAAAAAAAATTAATTCAATGATTGATCAAACACCCTGTACCGAATATGAACCATCAAATTATGAAAAATTATGAGCAAATCATCAGGAGGTTTTTACAGATTGGCCTATTCAGGCATAGTTATGGTGGGTATAGGGGACTGCGCAATAGTTAGAAGCCCTGTAAAAATTAAAACCTCCGGACTGGGTTCCTGCCTGGGAATAACCCTCTATGACAGGCAGGAAAAAATAGGAGGCCTTCTCCATACCATGCTTCCGAATATAAAAGAAGCAAGGATAAAGGATAATCCCGCCAAATTTACAGACGCAGGAATAGAGCCGACCTTCCGCAGATGTCTTCAAAAAAATAACATTTTTCTTGTTATCGTTTTTGGAGAATTAGTCGAAAATCTGCAGTTATTATCTCAACTGAAGCTTCTGGAAATAAGCTGTCTCTTATACACATCTGACGCTGCCGACGAGC
>NZ_JJQL01000042.1:0-9425 GCF_000979975.1 Methanosarcina sp. 1.H.A.2.2 | reverse complement strand
AACACATATTTGAATAACCTGAGTAGTTTTCAGACAAAACGATAGCAGTAAAAATTGTGAAAATTGAAAGGACATCTGCGGAAAGTGGGATAGAGTACCTGGTGGACGAAATAATAAAAAAAGGTGGTTCCAGAAAAAAACTTGAAGCAAAAATTGTCGGGGGAGCAAGCATGTTCGAAAACTCACACATGAATATAGGTGAGAGAAACATAAAGAGTGCGAAAGAAACCCTGACAAAATTGGGAGTGTCAATCATAGCTGAAGATATAGGGAAAAACTATGGACGTACAATAATATTTGATACCTTTACTGGCGACCTCCTCATAAAGACAGTTCTCAGAGGGGATAAAGTAATATGAGAATAAGAAATACCTTATAAGGACCTTAAAAACCCTTAAAAACTAATAAAAACTAATAAAAACTAATAAAAACCAATCAAAACCAATCAAAACCAATCAAAACCAATCAAAACCAATCAAAACCACTAAAAAACCACTCAAAACCACTAAAAACCATTAAAAACTAATAAAAACCAATAAAAACCAATAAAAACCAATAAAAATCCTTAAAAATACCTTCGTTTTTAAAATTTTCTTTACAATTTATTTATGGTTTATCTGGCAGAACGTATTTCCTAATTCTATTTTCTGATTCATCCTAACATAATACTCAACTTTTTTTAAGTTCTTTTCTTTGAAAAATTATATATTTGATATAAATATTATAATAGACATTCATTAGCTAATCGATTAAACCGATTTAACCGATTAATTAAACCATCGAAAATAAAAGTACCATAAAACTTTAAGTGTATGCCTGAGATTAAGTAACGCTGCGATTATGTGACTTTTTCTGTACGGCATAAACAATCCAACTGAGCATGAACAACCAGCATAGCAGAAACAATTCGAACACAGCACGAAAACAGCATAAATAGTTCAAAAATATCTAAAGCAGGCTAAAAGAAAATAATGCATTATGCTGGACTGTGCTGGATTAAGAATATGCTAAAACATGCTAATTTGTAGCAGATTTCAAGCACAGATGTCAAACCTGGATATCATAATAATTAATAATGAAAAGTAAACTAGGGGATTTTCATGGAAATCAATGGAGTAGAAATTGAAGATACATATGCAGAAGCGTTTCCGATCAAGATTTCAAGGGTGCTCATAACAGCAGTCACAAAGCGCTGGGCACAGGTAGCAGCCACTGAAGCCACCGGCTTCGGGACATCAGTTATAATGTGCCCTGCAGAGGCGGGAATTGAAAGGTTCGCAAGCCCCAGCGAGACCCCTGACGGAAGGCCTGGAGTCTATATCCAGATCTGTACTTTCAAATACGAAGCTCTTGAAGAACAGCTGCTTGAGAGGATAGGGCAGTGCGTACTTACAGCTCCTACAACTGCAGTCTTTAACGGGCTGCCTGACGCTGAGAAGCAATTTAATATTGGCTTTAAACTCAAATTCTTCGGAGACGGTATGGAGTCCGAGGCCCAGATTGCAGGCCGCAAAGTATACAAAGTCCCGATCATGGAAGGAGACTTTGTGAGTGAAGAAAATATAGGAGCAGTAGCCGGAATTGCAGGCGGAAACTTCTTTATCTTCGGAGACTCCCAGATGAGCGCCCTGACTGCAGCCGAGGTTGCTGTTGATGCAATTACGGAACTTGAAGGCACAATTACCCCATTCCCGGGCGGCATTGTCTCAAGCGGATCCAAGGCCGGAGCAAACAAGTACAAATTCCTGAAAGCTACTGCAAATGAAAAGTTCTGCCCCTCCATAAAGGACAAAGTGGAAAACACCGAAATTCCTGCTGATGTCAATGCTGTCTATGAAATCGTCATCAATGGGATTGATGAAGAGAGCATAAAAGCAGCCATGAAAGCTGGAATAGAAGCTGCGGTAACTGTCCCCGGAATCAAGAAGATTTCTGCAGGTAACTACGGCGGCAAACTGGGTAAATATCAGTTCAAACTTCACGAGCTCTTCTGAGCTCAAAAATTCTTTTTTTTAACAATTCCATTTCTTTTTTTCAGACTTCACAAGCTCTCTTGAGTTTAAAAATTATTTTTATCAATCCATTTCTTTTTTTCCATATATTTTTCTCACATACCTGTTCTTCACGTACTTCTCCATCTTTTTCTCATACCTTTTATCGCATACCTTTTATCGCATACCTTTTATCGCATACCTTTTATCGCATACCTTTTTATTTTCCAGACCGAATTACTGTTCCGGAAAAATTTACTAAGTAAGCATAAAGTAAGTTTAAAGGAAGCTTATAAGGTCCATTCTTTAGAAGTCTAGTTTTTAAGGGTTACTTTTCGGATTAAGAAAGTTACTTTTCAGATTCGGAGAAACAAAATGAGAGTGGAAACATGAACAGACAAAAAACCAATTATTTAATAGACCTTGCCCTGACAACGCTGTTTTTTGGAGTCGCAGGTACAGGTCTTTTCATGTATTTTTTCATACCTTCGGGAGTTCAAAGGGGTAGATACTTGGTGTACATGGGGCTAACGAAAGCTACCTGGATCTGGATACATAGTAGAGTTGGAATCCTGATGTCAATTCTTGTGGCAATTCACCTTATCCTCCATTGGAAGTGGATTATATGCACTACGAAGAGTTTATTCAGGAAAGAAAAGTGTGAGTTGTAAAAGATTTTCAAATAACAGTACCTTTCGTGCTAATAAGCAGTAAAAAATAAGAAAAAGTTCTGGAAAAAGTCATGGAAAGCGAAGACGTAATCCCGCTATCAGATAACTGTTTTTCAGAGTCCGAGAGCACTGAATCCGGAAAGGAGAATGTCCCTCGGATCAAGACCTGTAACCTGTATCATTACATATGCCCCAAGAAAAGTACCTATCATACTTCCGATATTGGCAAAGCTAGCCACAAGAAGAACACGCATGAACCGGTTTTTGAACATTTCTTTGAAAGTTTCTATCCCTGCAAGGGCTTTAATGTCGTCAGTGGTTGGACTTCGCTGTTTTGCTTCTACCAGACCTGCAAACCAGCCTGCAGCCATCATAGGGTTCAGAGAGGTTAACCAGGCAACCGAAAAGGCTGTAAGGGCAGAGTATGGATGTCCTCCTGCCAGCAGGGCGCCGGCTGCGCTCAGGACCCCGTTAATGAGGAACCACCATCCGAAAGCTATCAAAAGGAGGTGCAGGGGGGTGCCCGATGCGAGGAGCAATAAAAAAACCAGAAGCGCGAGACCAACGATTCCAAAACCGATAATTTTACCGATTCCAATGCGCTTCTTCGGAATCTCCATAAGAGTGCTAAGTGGCGGAATGCTCTTTGGGTTTTTCAGGTAGTTAATTATTCCTGGTTTATGTCCTGCTCCAACCACTGCAACAATAGTTTTATTTCCGCCTGCAGCCACCTTGAGGATGCTACCTGCAAGGTATGCGTCCCGCTCATCTATGAGAGTTTCAGCCGCAGTTGGGGCAAATTCTCTGAGCTCACTGACAAGGGCTGTGACAACATCCTGTTGAGTCATCTGATCGATATCGATCTCGGCTCCTTTTCCTATTCCTATCAGGCCGCCTATGAGAGAACCAAGCATTTTTATTTTCTCCAGGAATTTCATGCGGCCCCAGAAACGCTGGAGCGTAACCTGGATATCCCTGTCAATTAAAGCTACTCTGGCTCCTAATGCTTCTGCTTCATCGATTGCGGAAATCATCTCAGAACCGGGTTTTACACCCATGTCTTCACCGATTTTTTTCTGCACATAGGCAAGCAGCCAGTTGACAAGGTAAAAGTATACTTTTCCTTCAGTGAGAATTTCCTTTATTGGAAGCTGATTCGTCTCCTGGATATTTCCTTTCAGAGAATCATAACGTGCCCGGCAGAGCTCGATGGCTACAATATCGGGTTTAAGTTTCCTGATAGTATCCCTGACTTCAGCCACGCTCTTTTCCGAAACATGTGCCGTACCTATGAGCACAACCTTTGAAGGCTGAAACTCGGCAGCCGGATTGGTCCCATCCTGAGACGGAGGCTGGAAAGAAGAAGGAACTGAAAGTTCCGAAGCTGAATCAGGAAGAGGTTCCGCAATAAACTCGGAACTTATATCGAGCTTCACTTCGACCTCTCCGGCTTCTGCTACAGATGGCAGTACAGAAGCCCGGGTTTCCTCTGGCTTGTTGATTGAAGAATCAGAAAGCTTAGACTTTCCGACAGAAACATTATCTTCCGCGGATTCGGTTATAAGTTTGTCCATAGAGTATATTGACTCCTGAGATGAACTATGAAAATTGAATTCAGGATCCTTGTCCTGAGAATCTGTAATTTTAGACCTATCCATTATCAGTCTCTCTGTTGCGGCATATTAGAAATGATGGATAAAAATGTATAGAGCAGAGCATTTCACCGTATTGCTATGTACTGCTGTCCAGAGTACATCACTCTACCTTCAAGCCCATTGCCAGAATACGTTACTTTATCCATTATACCTTTATCCATTATACGTCCGAATTTTAAACACTTACTGCCGCGAATTCGAAGATATAATGTGAATGGTTTAGCACACAGGTAATTTAATATATAGTATAATTAAGCCATACACATTAAATAAGTTACACATGTTATATAACTGATCTGTAAAATAACTGATCTGTAAAAGTCAATCTATACATAACCAACCTATACATCATAACCAACCTATACATAGCCAATTTGTAAGGATCTGAATATGAGATAAGTTATGTTATACCGTGAGATAACTAAATTATAATTGCCGGATACCAAACTATGCTTCAAAGATATTAAACTACACATCTAAGATATTAAACTATACTTCAAAGATATAAAACTATACATCTAAAGTTAAACCATACTTCAAAGATATAAAACTATACATTTAAAATAACCAGATCATAAACATGATATAATTAAATTGTAAAAAAATATAGCACAGGCAGATAAGTAGTCGTGTGATTACCTGCCAGAAATTTGTGTTTTGCTATTTTTACAGTTTTCTTTAACAATTTAGTTTTATTTAGTTTTAAAGATTTTCAGTGTGTGTATGCAATCCTTTTTCGGGCGAACAACTGTCTTCGGATGAACACTTTTCTTCGGATGAACACTTTTCTTCGGATGAACATTTCCAAAAAGGAATTTTTTGGTGCATCATTCTGATCTGAGCCTCAGTGTCCGGACCAGGTCTGTTCTGGAAAGTACCCCTACAAGAGACCCATTATCAATGACCAGAACTCTTCCTATGTTCTTAGATGCAACCAATTTGAGGACATCACTTGCCCGTGCATCCGAAGTAATAGATATGACATCTCTGGTCATAATATCTGAGACCCGTGTTACAGGGCGATCAAGAGTGGAAACGCGCTGGATATCGGTAAAAGTCACAATCCCTTTGAGGTCGCCCCCCTCTATTACAGGATAACCCATATGCTTTTTCTCAAACATAAAATGAACCAGATCTTCAACATTCATGGAAGAAGGTACTGAAACTACATCTTTTGTCATTATATCTTTTACCAGAACATTTTCTAGAGTTACGGATGCCTGAGTGGAGCGTTCCTCCTCGGATGCACCAACATAAATAAAGAGAGCAATCAAAGGGAACCAGAGGTTTCCTACAAGAATGCCGAAAATCGCCATCAGGATGGCAAAAAATTTTCCTACGGCAGCTGCACTCTGCGTAGCTTTGACATAAGACATTCTCCTTGCATAGAAAGCACGGAGTACCCTGCCTCCATCCATTGGAAATGCGGGCAGGAGGTTGAAAATTCCAAGCACTATATTCATGACGCCAAGAATCCAGATTGTCAGAAAAACGGGATTTTCAGAAAGCACAGTGTTTAGCGCAATTATATACCTATATATGAAAAGACAGACAGCCCCTATAATCAGGCTCGTTAGAGGTCCTGCAAAAGCCATCTTTGCTTCCTGTCCGGGATCCCTTGGCATCTCTTCCATTGAAGAAACTCCTCCGAAAAGGAAGAGCGTGATGCTTTCAATATTGACTCCATAGCGCATTGCCAGATATGAGTGCGCAAGCTCATGCAAAAGGATTGAGGCAAAAAGCAGGATTGCAGTCAGGGTCGAAAGTGCATATTTTGTCGCAGGCGGCTCAACCCCTTGAAAGCCATAAGGATATGGATTAATTGCAAAAATATATGCAAAAATGGGAAGTATTAAAAGAAAGGTTATGTGCAGTCTGATAGGTATGCCCAGTACGCTTCCGATTTTCAGTGCAGATTTCATGAATTAAAAGGCCCCCCTTTATTTAACGAGTTCATCCCAAAACCCAGTTTTAATCTTAATTATCAGAATTATTCAGGATTGCTTTCATAATCAGAAGCTCGATTTGTCACTTAAATACGAGATCCAAAGAAGCAAATTTTGAGTTTTGGGATCAGCTCAACTATCAGCTCAACTAATACAGACACTTGATGAAATTAGATGAAATATATGTGAAACATATATGAAACGTATATTCCTGAATACCAGTTAAAAAGCTCCGGTTAAAAAGCTCCGGTTAAAAAGCTGTGATTCGTAAAAGTTCCAGGTTTTTTATTAAACAAAAAAATCAGCTAATTCCCTCCCCAATTATTTAAATTCATTATTAAGCGTAGCTGATCCTATTTACTATTTAGCAATAATACTATAGATATTTGCTTGCGCAAAATTGAAAAACGGGGAAAAGGAAAACAGGAAAAAAATCAAAGTTTCGCTGGTGCACCCTGCAGCAAGCTGTGTGGTATTCGACTGAAAAAAACGAAAGTGAGAATAAAAATAAAAAGCAGTAACTTTAAATTTCTGCTGTCACTTTTTTAAGATCCTGCAAAAATATTTCGATGTCTTCCGGGGTATTATGCGGCATAAGGACTAGACGGAGGGCTCTTGGTGTGCGGGTGATTGAGACATTCCAGCCGAATCTTTCAAGAAGCTGTTCTCTGACAAGATCAGGATCAGGGACTTTCAGAGCAACTACGTTCATTACGGGTTCAAGCAGGGGTTCGAAACCGATTTTTCGAGCTTCTGTGACTAGCTTTACGGTGAGCTGCATACAGTATTGCACATTCTTTCTGTAACCTTCATGGCCAAGATATTTCATGACAGCGCAGGTAGCGGCAGCTGAGGCTCCGCTCCTGGTGCCCGTAAGTGTGAACTGGGACTTTGTGGTAAGGTATGGAGTATTTACCTTAAGGGAGTCCATGAAAGAAGGGGATCTGAAAAGCAGGGCACCTGACGGGATTGTGGACAGGCCCATCTTGTGGGGGTCTATAGCAATGGAAGTAACGCCTGGCACTTTGAAATCAAAAGGCTGGGGTTTTTCGAAGAAAGGAATTACAAAACCTCCGAAAGCCGCATCAACATGCAGGAAAATCTCGTTTTCAAGAGCTATTTCCGAGAGTTCGTCAATAGGATCCACCTGGCCAAACTCAGTATTTCCTGCTATCCCTACAAGTCCTATGGTGTTTGCATTTATATGACTTTCAACAGAAGTGAGGTCCACCTTAAACTCCGAATCCAGTGAAGCCCTTCTAACCTCTATACCCATCATGTCGGCAACCTTATCAAAAGAAAAATGAGCCGATTCAGGAATTACAATATTTGGAGTTCCTTTCAACCCTTCCTTTCCTGCGGTCACAAGGTTTTTCATTCCTCTTACAGCCTGAATGTTGGATTCGGTACCTCCTGTAGTAAGGTAACCGCAAACCGAACTCTCACATGAGTCTCCGGAAGGAACATCAATTGAAGGAGCATGAAGAAGCTCCCCAAGCATCCTGACAACCTCCTGCTCAAGCCTGTGGGCTCCGGCAAAAAGCCCGGTATCACCCAGGTTAGCCTCAATAAAGAGCCTGTGAGCCTCGGCTGCGATCTTATGAGGGTGAGTACACATTGAACTTAAAACCCGATAATAATCCGTATCCTCTGACTTTGCATTTTCCAGGTAGGAAAATATCTCTCTTTCAGAAAGACCCTGCACATTCATATAGATAAAGTAAAACCAGTTTTATTTAAAAGACTTATGGAATAAACCTCGAAAAATTGATCTCCTGGACTTTATAAAAGTCCAAAATAGCTTTAATTAGTCAGTAATTATGGATATCTTTGAATAAAATATGAACAAAAAGGAATATGGTTAAAAGAAAATAGAAATAGTGGAATGATTTGGAAAATTGAAAAACAAGGAAAAAAGGTAACTGTTTAGCCTTAGCAAAACAACATCATTAGCCATCTTTATTAAGATCCAACAAGCAAAGCTCTGTGAATTGATTTTCTTTAATTGTTGGCTATTGGTTGTGTTTTCTCAGTTTATGTAAATTAGTAATATATCCCTTATTCGACAAAAACAATATCAATAGACTGATTTATATAGGTTGAATAACTACGAAAAAAGAACTGAAAACAAAAAAGAGATTGGAAAAAAGAAGGAAAAAAGAAAGAAAAAAAGAAAGAAAAAAAGAGCAAGAAAAAATTAAAATAAAAGAAGGACTTTGAGAAATACTCAACAAAATCATCAACTTTTGAAATAAATCAAGTGAAAGGGAAAGGAAAGAAGAGGCAGGAGAATAATTAAGGACAAAAGAGAGAAAAGTAAAAGTAATTATATAGGTTCTTAGATTAACTTTTTAGATTAGTTTGATTAATTCAGAGATTATTAATAAACACCATTTATCTTAATAGCTCTAAAAGAAATTTGTATATTATTTAATGATTTTTGCATACTTTTTTTATATTGCTGGAGACTGTCTAGAGGTTCTCTGTAAATGAAAAATATTGATCCTTAAATTATTAAGGATAATTTTACCTTAAGAATTGGTTTGTTTGAGAGGGACCCCTTCATTTCTACTGGAGAGGATATTGAGAGTTGGAACAACATGTTTTGCCAGAGATATTTATAAAAACGTGTTTAAAATAATATATTTATTTAAATTCCATAATTAAAACTATTTTATGTCTTTTAAGTCCTAATTTTTACATATCCATAACAAAGTATATATACATTTAATGTTATAACAAAACAACATTATTTTGTTCCCTTATCAAAATAAAATTATATTTTATTTTGTTCCTCCAAATCCCAAACACGTTTCAGTGGAAACAATGGGGTCCGGGGGGTATATATACTTTCCAATGGAAATAAAGGGGTCTTGTAAATATCTTATTCTATCAGTTCAATATTTCATATAACCAATAAGACTCCTCCAGAATAAATCAATCTTGAAATTCAAGTGAAATTTTAATTTCAAAACTTCGACGAAACTTTAGTTTTTTACATTCCAATCTAAAACCTAAATTTTAACCTTAATCTTTCAAAAAACGTAACTTTATATCTTAATCTGGAAACCAAATACTAAAAGTAAATATTTAAATCCTATAATTATAAAAAGCCTATAATCTGTCTCTTATACACATCTGACGCTGCCGACGAGCGATCTA
>NZ_JJQL01000011.1:0-13384 GCF_000979975.1 Methanosarcina sp. 1.H.A.2.2 | reverse complement strand
ACATGAAAATAAGATCAACTGGAAGTTTACGAGAAAAGTTGCTGATGAGAAAATGTCTAAATATTATGCACCATAATTAAGTTTCTAAGACACTAGTTCTTCTTGAAGGTCAAGCTTCTCTCCTTCGTTCCACAGAATTTCAAACTCCTCTTTGAGATTTTTTGCAAGCCCGATGTCCCGGATTTTCACAACCGAAAGGACCCGGTCCCTGTCTTTCGGGTGGGGTTGAAAAAGGATGACAATGCTGTCATCAACGACTCCAAAACAGGAATTAAAAGTCTGGAAGAGCCTGACGTCCAGGCCTTTTTTAAGTTTTCCGAGGGTTTCATCCTCCTGCCTGGAAAGGAGAGAAGTGAGAGCCCTGAAACGCGAAGAAACCATCAGCCTGATTTTAACTCCCCTGTCAATGGCCCTTGTGATTTCAGGAATCAGGCAGGCAATGACAGGCATCCCGAAAATGGGAGGAATGACACAGATAGATGTTTTTACTTCTCCATATATGGAAGTGGCAAATTTTTTGATTTCGGACTCGGTGATGGCTGTTGTCCAGAAGACCTCATCTTTTCGCTTCTGGACCTGGACAGCTTTCAGGGCCTGCTTTGCCTCTTCAACAATCCCTTTCAAAACCGCCATTTCTCTTTCGATTTCGCTTTTTCGCTTCTCAAAAAAAACATCAAGAGCAAGCTCAGGGTCAACCGCCCGAAACTTTTTGGGCCTTGAGGCCTGGACTTCCACAAACCCCTTTCCTGCCAGAGCTTCAAGGATTGTATAGATCTTTCCATAGGGCACTTCTGAATCCCTGTAGATGGCTCTTGCTTCTGAAACGCCCAGTTTCAACAAAGACAGATAGGCAGCTGCTTCATAGGCATTGAGGCCGATGTCCTGAAGAAGCTTTTCATTTTGCATACAGGAAGTTGAGGTTTAATATCTTAAAACAGTTTCGAAAAAAGACCTGTGCATAAGATGCCGAAAAATACCGACATCTGATGCGAAAACAGTTTCTGGTTTCGGATACCTGAAAAAATACGCCTTGCCTGAGAATTTAACCTATATTTCAATTTTATTTGAGCAGTTTCAGTGCATCTCTGCAGGCTGCTACGGCAGGCGCGCCTGAGGTTATGAATATGACATCCATAACTTCCATTATTTCCTCTTTGGTAGCACCGTTCTTAAGGGCACTCTGCATCTGTACAACAGTACATCTTTCACACTGCTTGGATGCGACAACTGCAAGAGCTATCATAATCTTGACCTTTGCAGGCAGGGCTCCGTCGGACAGCAGTTTATGGTCACATCTTTTGTATTTGTGCAGGAACTCCGGGTCCAGCTCCCCCAGGGTTTTCAGGATCTCCGGGGTAAAACCCAGTTTCTCACTCATGTCTTCAATTAACTTTTCATGTTCTCCCATATAATGAACCCCCAGTTTTGGTATGGTTATTATTTAGTAAATTGGATATTATTAATATTAAAGCTTGGGATGTACACTATATGGGAATAATAAAGGAATTAAAAGTGGATCCGCCGCCCGAGTTTCGCGTAGGGATCACAGAAAATCGGAGATTTTCTGGGAGTTGCGATGTAATCGCAACAGCACGAGGTCCGTTTCAGCAGAGTTGCGACTCTGCAGTACGCTGCCCTTTTCGCTGCGCTCAAGAGGGCTAATCTATGGGTTTTAGCAGTGAGCTCAGCTCGCTCAATCGGACTATTTTTGAGTAAAGAGATTTAATGGATCAACCGTGAATCAGCCTGGGAAGGCAACGAGTGCAGACCCAGATACTTTCCATATTGTGCCTGAGGGGCATGAGGTAATGAGTGTCCTCTCCGGCTCCGCATTCGAAACAGCGTATTGAGATGTCTTTCTTTTTCGGCTGGGCTTCAGCTTTTTCCCTGTTAAATTCAACTGTGTACCTTTCTTCGATAGAGAGGGCGCCTTCGGGACAGACCCCGATACAGAAGCCCATGCCATCGCAAAGTTCTTCGGATACGACTTTTGCTTTCCCGTTTATGATTTGAATAGCACCTTCAGCGCAGGGTGCAACACATTTTCCGCAGCCTGTGCATTTTTCCTCGTCAATTTTTATAATTGTTCGTTTTACCATGAAGATTAACCCCCTTTCCCTTTAGATCAATTCCTTTTATGAAGAGATATTATCTGATTTATCGAAATATCTGATTTATCGAAGTATCTGATTTATCGAAGTATCTGATTTATCGAAGTATCTGATTTATCGAAGTATCTGATTTATCGAAGTATCTGATTTATCGAAGTATCTGATTTATCGAAGTATCTGATTTACCGAAGAGATCAAACATCTGCTAACATGAACTGCCATTTGAAATCCGGCAAATAACCTTCCCTGTACAACACTGCTTTATAATCAGTTATCATTTTGCTCATTTTACAGGTATACTTTATGAAGTCCGTGCCTGCTTCGCCTTTGAATAGAATTTTTTCTGCTTTCTCCAGAAGGTCCGGATAGATAAACACCAGTTCTTCTTTGGTGTGCAAAAAAAGAGCAGAAAAATCCCTGTGAATGACCATGCTTCTTTTCAAGAGCTCCGTATTTAAGGTATCTTCAGAGATATAGTCCTTGAATTTTAGATAAGCATGAAAGTTCGCGATGTTCTGATTTAAAGAATTCAAAATAGAATACAGCATATTGTCGGTTTGAGGAAGAGGAAGGTCCTGAAGCTCAGGATGTGCGCCCTCATAGGATTCGTTTTCGTCTATATTTTTGTCCCGAGTTGTATCGTAGTCCATTTTATCAACCTGGTATATCTGCAACTTGTGTTCTCAACTTGCAACTTGTATTTTCAATTTGCAATTTGTATTCTCAACTTATATTATCCGCAACCTGTATTTTCGAAAAGAACCTGATTTTTTATTACATCAGGAGGCTGTTTTTACCAATCGGAAATAAATTTTGTTCACTGAGTTTTGCTTGCATGAGTAGGGTTTCAGTGGTGTGTCCCTTCCACCACTTTTATACCCGCATCCTGAATTGTCTTTCTGATGGTATCTATATTGGGGCATTTCGGATAGCTGTCCTCCATGAGCATGCAGGAACTGAGGTGTACGACATCGAGGTCATGCTTTTTCAAAGCATTTAGCAGGCGGTAAACCCTCCTGCCCGAGCAGCCTCCACACGTAAAGAAAGCAATAATCTGCGCTTCTCCATCATATGCCTCAAAGTGGGACTTCCTCTCATTGAAGGCTTTGAAGCAGCCCACTCCGGGACAGGCTTCCGAAACGATGTCACAGCGGACGACCGCGATTTTTGTTGGTTTTGTTTTTTCTTCCATGTATGACACCTGTTTTTACACCCGTTTTTATAACCATTGTTATAACTGTTTTTACACTTGCTGTACGTTTTACAGCAGGCGGGTAGACTCTTTCTGTCTTGGGGCTTTTACAACAAGCACCCTGAAGATGCCGTCTCCGGGGTTCAGGAGGCGGTGTGGAATTTTTGCAGGACTTTCGATTAACATGTCCCTGCTGACTTCTTCCTGTTCGTCCCCGATTTCAACGACACCTTTTCCTTCAAGAATGTAGAAAAAGACGTCCGTGGGGGTGACGTGCTTTTTTAAGGCTTCCCCGGGTTTGAGTTCGATGTGTACTGCCTGGGCATTTTCCGTATCATAGAGCATCCTTACGCTCACGTTATGAGGGTTCGGCTTTTCCGGCGAAGATTTCATCTCAACAACTTTCATATCGTTCTCCCCTTTTTGACCATTTTTCTGCGTTTTTGCCATGCGTTTTTGTTCTGTTTTTGTTCTGTTTTTATATATGCCTGATCAGTACCAATCTACTCAATCAGTCTTGAAGGAAGGCATCTCCGAAACTATACAGCAGTGGGGGCTTAGAGCCCGACCTTATTTTTGAACTCTTCAAGACCCGTGTCCTCAATGAATTTTCCGAGCCTCTTTTTTGTGCCCGAGTTTTTGTAGAAAGTTATGATTCTGTCCACGGCATCGAGAACCTCATCTTCAGAAAGTGCCTTTGCCACGACCTCGGCAAGCCTGGGAGTTGCAGCTGCAGAGCCTCCAACCATAAGATTATAGCCTTTTGCCGTGCCCATTATCCCTATATCCTTGATAGCAGGCTCAGCGCATGAGTTTGGGCATCCGCAAACGCCCATTTTCAGTTTTGAAGGCATGGGCATCCCATGATATTTCTCGTCCAGTTTGAGGCCCAGGCTCACTGCGTCCTGCTTACCCTGCTTACAGAAGGTTGTCCCCGGACAGAACTTAACGCTTCTTACGCAGAGCCCTATGGCCGCACCGGGTTTTATGCCAAGGTCAGCCCAGACATTATCAAGGTCTTCTTCTTTCAGACCCACGATTGCAATTCTCTGGGCAGAGGTCATCTTCAGGGCAGCTGCCCCATACTTTTCTGCAACGTTAGCGATGTTTCGGAGAGTTGCCGGGTCCACGAGTCCGCCTGGAAGATGGGGGGCTATTGCGTATGTCTCACGGTCTCTCTGAACGATTGCACCTTTTTCCGGTAAATTGTCTTTCACGGTTGATCCTTTCTCCTCATCTTTATTATTAGAGTTTTAAAGCATGCTCAAACTGCCAGGCAGCAGCATAACATGTTATGTAATTTTATTACACTGTGCTTGGACTGTACATTGTACAGAGATATATCATTTAAAAGTATTTTTATAATATTGAATTTTATAATAGTATCCTTTTGATACCAGTATATTACATATACTAATTTATATATCAGACAGTTTCTATGTTTATACTATGAAAGACTGCACCGTCTACAAGACGATGAACATCATCGGGAAAAGATGGACAATCCACATCCTCCTGGAACTGCACAAGGGTGAAAAGAAAGAGAAACGTTTCAACGAGCTGAAAAGAAAGCTGGGGTACATAACCCCGAAGATCCTTTCGGAAAGGCTTACAGAGCTTGAGAATGAAGGCCTGATCACAAAAAAGGTCGATGACTCTACAAATCCCCCAAGATCCGAGTATTACCTCACAGAGAGCGGAATAGATTTTATAAAGATAATACAGGCAATAAAACGCTGGGGGCTAAAGTGGAAATTCCAGAATGAAGAATGCGAGAAAGCCATCTGCATGTACTGTGACCACTGAGCGCCCGAAGAAGTCCCAAAAAAATACTGTAAATTACGGCTGAAAACTATGGTTTCCCGGCATTGAAATTGTTTTATACTAACGAGTCCTAGCTTATATAAAGCAGGGGAAAAGGCAAAAGGACATAAAAAACAGTCTCAAGGCATTAAAAACGGTCTCAATTAATCTGCATAACCCCGGAGGCAGTAATGAATCTCGAAGAATCTATCGATTTTTTCTTCAAGCCTGAGAGCATAGCCTTGATAGGAGCGTCTCCGAACCCTGAGAAACTCTCCCATACGGTTCTGAAAAGCCTCCTGGAAATGGGTTTTAAAGGAAAGATCTATCCTGTAAACCCTGGCTACAGGGAAGTTGAGGGGCTTAAATGTTATTCGGCTCCCGGAGAGATTGAAGACAGGATTGATATTGCTATTTTTGCAGTCCCGGCTAAAGCTGTTCTTGAAATTCTGAAAGGGCCTGTGGAAAACATAAAAGGAGCCATAATTGTCAGCTCCGGCTTTAGGGAAACGGGGGCTGGCGGAAAGAAAATGGAAGACGAGCTGAGAGCTCTTTTAATAGAGAAAGGTATCAGGGCTATGGGCCCCAACTGCCTTGGAATATATGACACCATCTCAAACGTGGATACCTTTTTTATAGAGCGGGAAAAAATAGAAAGACCTGTAAGAAACGGGGTTTCCGTGCTTACGCAAAGCGGATCTTTTGCCGCTATGATTATGGACGAACTGGCAAATGAGGGGGCAGGCGTTGCAAGGGTCGTGAGCTATGGAAACAAGGTCGATGTTGACGAAAGCGACTGCCTTGAATTTCTTGCACAGGACGACGCCACAAAGGCCGTTGCCCTTTACATTGAATCCGTAGGAAACGGGCGGAGATTCCTTGAAGTTGCTTCAAGTTGTGTAAAAAGGAAACCTGTGGTGGCTCTCAAGGTTGGAAAGCGGGAGCCGGGCGCAAGGGCAGCAAGTTCCCATACAGGTGCCATTAGCGGGATGTATGAAGCCTATGAAGCCGCTTTTAGGAAAACGGGCATAATAGAGGTCGCCAGTTATGAAGAACTGAAAGATGCCTGCAAAGTCCTCAACCGGTATTCCCCTGTAGAAGGAAAAAGGGTCCTGATAATAACTGACGGAGGAGGGATAGGCATTTCCATTGCCGACTCCTGTGAGGAAGCAGGGCTCAAAGTCCCTGAACTTTCCGAAGCTGCGGTCAGGAAGCTGAAGGAGAGACTTCCGGCTTTTGCTTCCGTAAAAAACCCTATAGACCTGACAGGTAGTGTGCGGGATGAACATTATATTGCTGCCCTGCAGGAGGCTCCCGCGGAAGAATATGACCTTGCAATTGTCAGCCTGCTCTGGGGTCCGCCTCTTCTTACCGAAGGAGTTGCGGAAAAAATCAGGGATTTTGCTGAAAGCTGCGGGAAACCTATCCTGATCAGCTCTCCGGGGGGAAAGTTCAGCCGGGAAATGGCTTCAGCTTTTACAGCCACCGGAATGCCGGTCTTTTTCACCCCTGAAAGTGTGGTCCGGGCGGCAGCCGTGCTTTGCGGAAGGAAAGGGTAAACAAACTGAAATTCGATTTGAGTGCAGAAGAACCCTGAATCGCCGGGAATAAAAAAAGAAAAGGATGAAATTAGGGAATCATAGAAAGGTTACACAAAGCCCGGCGCCGAAGAAAAGATTGACCAGCGCCTGTACCCCATGGCTCGCTTAACTCTTTTTACGGCAAGCTGGACTGCAGCTTCCCTTGGCAGGATTCCTTTCGTTTTTGCAGCTTCCAGTACCTGAAACGTGTTGTTTTTTACCTTTTCTTCAATTGACCCGAAAGCTGTGCACTGGGTGGCTCCCTGATACTCTGATGCCGCACAGATCACGCCGCCTGCGTTTGCAATAAAATCCGGGACGTAAAGAATACCCGCCTCATAGAGGATTTTTTCCGCACCCTCTGTGATCGGAATGTTTGCTCCCTCAATAATCAGTTTAGTGTTAAGAAGATGGACGTTACTCTCGTTGATCACATCTGGACGGGCTGCCGGGATCCATATGTCGCAAGGAATGACGATAACTGCATCACTGTCAAGCTTTTTCCCGCCAGGATAATCAAGCACACTTTTTCCCTCTTTTTTAAGCCTGATCAGGGTATCCACATCAAGCCCTTCCGGATCGTGGACCGCACCCCGGGAGTCAGCGACCCCTACGAGAACCGCGCCCCTCCGGGTAAGGAAACGGGCAGTATGCTTCCCAACAGCCCCAAAGCCCTGAACAACCACACGAGCCCCTTTCAGCTCGAAATCACAGTATTGCAGCGCTACCTCGGTAGCTTGTGCAACCCCCCAGCCTGTGGCCCCTACTTCATCAAGCGGGATGCCCCCCACCTCGCATGGCAAACCCACCACTCTTCCGATCTCGTCTTTTATGCAGGCCATGCACACCTCGTCCGTCCCCATGTCAGGGGCGAAGATGTACTCCTCCGTATATCTGAGGGCACTGGCAAGAGCCCGCAGCATCTGTCTTTTCTTTTCCAGAGGCATTTTCGGGTCCCCGTACATGACAATCTTCCCACCTCCATAAGGCAAATCTGCAGCTGCATTCTTAAGGGTCATGGCTCTTGCCAGCCTGAAACATTCTTCAGTACTCACATCAGGGGCCATCCTTACCCCACCAATAGCAGGCCCCCGCGCGATGTTGTCCACCACAAGAATCGCTTTCAGGTCAACTGACGGTTCGTAAACATGAATGATCTTAAATGGCCCAAGCTCATCCGCAAATCTGAACATGTCCTCCATTAACTTAATCCCCCTCTTTGTACCTGAGTTTCATTTTATGATTTTCAGATAATTTCAGAACTGTATTAATTATGATCCTGCACCTTGAAATGTTTTATGTCCCCTTCGCCCTAAAAGAGGGCACTTTTTTGTGGAAGCTGAAGCACCTGAGATACATGAAAAAAGCAGATAAAAAGAATTTTGTGCTGCAAAACTTTGAGTTCCTATCTTTTTGTCGTTTTTATCTATTCTTCGTATTTCCAAAAAAAACGGGTTCAGATTCCTCAACGTTTCTTAGAGATGTATGGAACAGAAGCCTGTGATAGCTCTATAAAGCTGGAAACAGGGAGCCGGGCGCAAGGGCAGCAAGTTCCCACACAGATGTAATTAGCAGGATGCAGGAAGCCTATGAAAGAGAGGACAGTAATTTATTTTAGGAATATTATTTCAAAAACTATATAATAATCCAGGAGATTTATAGTATCAAATATATTTTTCTGAGTAAGTCTCTTAAAAAAGTAATCGTTTGTAATCATTTCCAGCCTTAGCCTTACTTTCGTGTTTTCTCCAGAATAGAACCCGGAAATCGGAAGGATGGGTAAAGAACAGGATGAGTAACATGGAAACAGTATTAAATAAATCAGAATTTTCCTGGAAAGAGTATTTTTCAGATAAAAAGAAAGGGGGACACCGGTTTTCAACTGAAGAGTTTCTTGCTAAAGAAGCTCAGGAAAAATTGTTTCATTTAGGTGGAGGTAAAACTCTCCTCGATTTTGGGTGCGGTGCAGGAGAACTTCTGATATATTATATTCCAAAATATGAGAGAGTAGTAGGGGCTGACTTTTCAAGCTCCATGCTTTTTGAAGCTGAAAAGAAAATCTGGCAGCAGAAATACAAAAACGTAGACTTAATCCTTGCAGATGACAACACTGTTTGGGATAAATTAAGCTTATCGTTTGATCGAATTACTGCAACCGCAGTGATCCAGTATCTGACACCTGAGCAAATAGATGCTTTTATCCGGAACGCATCCGGATATCTCAATGAGGAAGGAAAAATAGTCTTTTTTGATATAATTGATCCCAGGCTGTATTCTTTATGGAAACTCGGATGGTTTTCAGAGAACTTTAGATTATGGAAGAGTTTGTCCAAAGTTGGTATGGGGTGCTTAAGGCAAGTGTCGGGTATTTTGAAAAACCGTCCCGGAGATATAATTGGGGATACTCACAACCCCTACCTGATTGAAAAAATTGCCAATATGCATGGATTCAAAATGGAATATGTAAAGTCCATGTACTATGAGTACAGGTATCATGTGATATTATCGAAGATGTCATAAGACCTTCCGGGTCCCATGAATGAAACTTTAGGGGAGGGCTCAAGGCTCTGGTCTACAATTTTACGGATAACTTTTTTGAGCATAACCTTAAATCCGCTTTTTTGTAAGGAATATGCCAAATTGGAGTTAAGTCCGGAATAAAATTTGTTTATTTTTGGTATTGCAGAAGTCCTGGAGTCTATAATGTACATCGGATAAGAATGCAATTCAGGTTTTACTCTGGAAAGTTAAGCAGGTAAATCAGGGACTGCCAGGACTTCTACAAACCAGGTTATTTATTCATTCATCATTTTTTTGCCTGCTTCCAATTTTCCATGAGCCTTATTCAGGCCTTCCTGACTGAACAACCGATCAAATTCAGGATACTTCTGGAACTCGCCTGTAATCTCTTCAAAGACCTGATGTTTCGGACTGATGATGACTACATGTGCCGGAGGATGAATTTTCTTCAACCTGCTAATCGCTGTCCCTGCATTATTACTCAGTTCCACAAGTGCAGCAGAGTTACATTTTGACCTGAGAGGCACCCCCATTACACTAACAAGAAGCGCATCGGCATAATCGTTTTCAACACATCTGGGATTCGTTGAAAACTGAATGTCTCCATATATTTCCAGGTCGTGTAATGCGATTCTTACTTTTGCCGGGTCGTCTGCCCGGACTAATGCAAAAGATTTCATTTTTAACACACCAACAAGCTTTTAAGTCACTCCCAAACCATATAACTGTTTTCCAATTTTTACTCAAAAAAGCAGATTTTCAGTGAAAAATGAATTTAGAATGTTCAACAGGTCGCCTCATACCGGACGCTATCTGCATAACCACCTTCAATTTAAATATTAGTAGAGTTAAGTATATTTTCTGGAAAAGAAAAGGTAAACTCATCAATCAAAAGGCGGTGCGAATCAATAATCCTTTTTTGCGGTGCACTGCCTTATTGATTTAACACAGGATTGTTTTCAGATTTCATGTGATCTTTTTATTGGTTGTTTTCCATCCACCCAATCATCTATGAGTGCCCATAACTCAGAGGAATTGCGATCGATCAACAGGCTACCATGCCCCTGGTTATTCCAGCTTATAGTAGTAACCCTGCTGTTCGTTTCTCCTACCTCATCTTCGTACCACCATGCGCCGTAATCGCCAAAGCCTCCTCCGAGTCCTACATAAAGTACCGGAGAGTCTATTCTGGAAGAATTTATCTCATACCCCTCCACATTGCCCATCAGGCCGGCCATATACTGGTCCAGATACTTTGGCGTATAAGGGACAGCTCCCCCGGTTAAAGTCAAATTGAGCAGCCGGTTTTCGTCAACATGATAGAGGCCGCTAAGATCCCCGCTCCAGTAGTGATAGTCCGGAGTATAGGGATATTCGGAAAAACTATATGTCTGGCTTGCCATGAGCCTGAAAAACTGCCTGTTTGTGAATGTAAGATTGAAATCGTGCCCTTCAGGCTCTGTAGAAGCCTTGTAGCCTCTGTACATCATACCTGCCATACTACTATCATTATAACCTCCTTTTTCGATACTTTCGGAAATGGAAGCAAATTCCTGAGTCTGATTCTGTATTAATTCCGAATTTTTTGGATTATATTTGATAATAATATCAACAGGCACTACTCTGTCAACAGAGCCTGCAGGGAGATCGTCATACTCACTTGCCTCATAAGCCGTTAGAAGCAGTGCTCCATGACTGTGACCGATTGCTGTAACCTCTATGTTTTCTGCAGATTTTCCGTTTAAGAGAGCTGTATGGCTTCTTGAGACATTGATACCTTTGTATGTGTCCTGAAGGTATTCCTCAAAAGTCCAGTCCTGCATAAAACTGAAATCAGTTTCATCCACTGGAATATTTGTCTCTCTCCTATCCAGGATATATGCGCTGTACCCCTGCTGAGCATAGTATATCGCCATGTCGGAATAGAATTTCTCAGTCAAAGCATGCCCTGGCAGAATCACCAGATTTTTATCCGCTTTTGTATTCCAGGGACTTTTCTCCTGCACATAGTTGGTAAGAGTGATACTGTCATATTCTCCGGGCCCAACGTATAACTTGATTTTATACTCTGCCACATCCCCGGAAACAAGTCCTAGTCTACTGCTTTCAGTTAGAGACAAATCTGGTTTTGAAACAGTGGACTGAGAAGAAGTGTACGAGGTTTCGGGACTACTCGCTTGATTGTAAATATTATCTATTTGTAAATCAGGAACAACGTCTGAAGCCGGAGAAGAAACTGCTAATAGAACAAATAAGACAGTTATTAGAAAAATTCGCATTTTCATGAGCTCACCTTTTTAAGAGTATAAAACGAAGGTACGGACTTGAGAATCATGCGTTTTAAAAGAAGACCTGTTATTCCCGTTTTAACGTCAAAGAGAGCAGTGTAAGACAATAAGAATAAGCCAGATAGCTAAAAGTCGCAGCACAAGGACGGGTAAAGCTCCAGCCGGCTTTTTAAGATTAGCCTTGGGGATAGCTGACGAAAAGGCTTTCTCACTGGAAAAGTTATCTCACCGATTATATTCCTGTGCTCCTTATGCCCTCAAAACACTACTTCTCAAATAAATATAATTTTTACAGATAAGAATTGCGATTTTAATTTTAAGTTTGATTTTTTTATAGTGTTATGAATAATTCTATACATAAAATACTTTTAAGGTAAGCGGGAGACCTGAAAAAGAGTCAAGAAAAGTAGTGTTTCTCAACTCTTAATAAACTGCCAGTTATATTGCCATCCCTAAAATCCATTTTTTAGTGAGTTTTCACAAATGATACAAAGGAAAAGACGGGAGAAATACAGAAGCTATATCCTGATTTCAACAATATCGCAATTGGAAGGCAAAATTCACATAATTTTACTGCAGTAAGCCAGCCGAAAGTGAATTAAACCATAGGCTCGATAAACCCAGGACGTACTTATTGGAGAAAAATAGTTCCTGGTGAGATCAAAAGTAAAAATTTTGAAAAACATATTTTGCAAAATAATTCTACAGGTAATCCCCTGGAAGAGGTATAGAGGATGAAAAAATATCTGTCAATACTATTAGTTACAGTCCTTATTTTTGGGGCTGTACTCCCATGCGCTACTGCAGGGGCGAAGGCAAATTCATCAGGAGACAATTCGACTATTGAAGATGAAACTACTGTTGTTGATGTTTCTGATGACACTAATGAAAATTCTGTTGAAAAAGAAGATACTATTGTTGCAGATGATTCTGTTGTAGTTGATACTACTGTAATATCAACAGATAACGATATTTACAATTCTGACGATGACTATAATTATGAGTCTTCAGATGATGATATTATTACATCTGTAAACACAGACGAGGATTACATCACAGCTAACAATTCTTCTGTATATAATGGTGATGTCACAATTATAGATGATTCATCACAGACTAATATCCAGTATGTAGAAACAACACAGGTAAACATGGATAATAGCCAGAAGGTAACTGTTGATGTTAAGAATGACAATTCAGTTGTCAACAATATATATTTTGAATCAACAACAGATTCAGGTAAGGCAAAAGTTGTTATCGAAGATCTGAAAGATGATACATCTTTAGTTAAGAAACCAACAGGTGATATTTACAAGTCATTTAACATATGGATCGACAGTGATAATGTAAATGATATTGAAGATGCAGCTGTTAATTTTAAAGTTGAAAAGACATGGCTTCAAGCAAATGGTCTTGATAAATCATCCATTGTCCTGAATATGTATGATAATAGTGAATGGGTAGCAGTACCAATTACAATAACAGGACAGGATTCAACGTATGTGTACTTTACAGCTGAAGTATCTGAATATTCCACATTTGCAATTACAAGCAAAACAATAACTGTAAATAATACTCTTACATCAACATCTTCGGATAATAATACAGAAGAAACAAACGGTCTAAAAAGAAGTGAGATAATACATATACTTGAAATGATTCTCGCATATCTTAAGGGAAACTAATTTCCCTTATTTTTAAGGGAAACTAATTTCCCTTATTTTTTTTGATGAGGTATCATGCGTAAACATATAAAATTAGCATGACTTTTTCTTTTCACTTGTATTGTGACTGCTCCCCTCATTAAAATGAGGGTCATCTATCGGTTTTACGAACAGACTGCAATCCCAGTCTGAGAATATTGATAGAAGCATTAAGATCACGGTCAAT
>NZ_JJQL01000086.1:5696-18402 GCF_000979975.1 Methanosarcina sp. 1.H.A.2.2 | reverse complement strand
ATAAATTTTTATAAAATTAAGAGAATTGTCAAGTCCAGTTGGGTCAAAAAAGAAGGGAAATATTCAGTACCAATTAGTGGATACTGTCAAACTTAGGTTCTATAACAAGAGCAATTTTATCAGCTCTCTCTTTTTGTTGCTCTGGAGTTAGTTTAGTGTTGAAGATTTCTGTTGTTAGTTGCTTGATCTCACTACCGAGAATTGGTTCCAGCTCTCCAACATATTGTTCAAAGACCCCTATCCTGTTACATAATCTCAAGAATATATCAGATTCAATTGTGTTTTCAATAGAGAAATTATATATATGGATCTTTGAACTTGTCTGGCCATATCTATCCAATCTTCCGATTCGTTGCTCTATTTTCATAGGATTCCAGGGCAAGTCGTAGTTGAAAATACAATTACAAAATTGCATATCTAGTCCTTCACCACCTACATCAGAAGAAAGGAGAATTTGATAACCGTCTGGCTTTGAAAAATTTTCGATTATGTATTCTCTTTCAATGAAAGGAACATCTCCGTCTATTCTCGCAGTGTAAAAACCGCGTTCTTTCAATAATAATTCTAAATGATTAAGAGTTCGTTTAAAAAAAGAGAAAATTATTACTTTTTTGACTTCTCCATTATCAAGAACTTTTGTAATAGTTTTTATAAACTCACGAGTCTTGGAATCTTGTTGATTAAGATTATGTTCTGCAAAAAGTATTAATTCTTTAATTTTTGGAAGATCACTGTCACTTAATTTCAGTTTCTCATCTAAAAATGATTCATCATCGAAATCTTCAATATCTAGCTTAAGTTCTCTACTATAGCATATGTCTTTAAGGTAACTTATGGTAGCCGGTATGCAACTTGCAACCTGTCGGCATGGCATTTGAAGTAAGAATCCAGCAGGACAACCAGGATGCATGTTCAAAAACAGATCTGAAACTCTATTGTAGAATTCTCTCTCAATATTACTGAATTCAACCTTTATCGTGATTGGTTCTCTTAAAGGAAATTCCATTGAGATTTCGTTTTTCTTAGTTCTAGTGTATATATGAGATAACACATTTAATTCACTAAGTTTACGCTGCAAATTTACAACGTCGTCATTTCCAAGAGCAGACCTCAAGTTTAATAAGTCAACGCAGAAATTGTAATTTGGATTTGATAGAAATCTTTCTCTTTGACTTGTAGCTTCTACATTCTGTAATGATTCCAAGATTGATCCCGGAGAATACTTTTTTGAGATTTTCATGAGAGCAAGGTTAATATGTTCATTTGGTTTGACCTGCTCTTCAAACGTACTAAAATTATCAAATTCTTCTGGAAGCATTATATTGAAAAGATTAAACAAATCTTTATTGCCAAGTTGGAGTGGGGTAGCTGAAAGCAACAACATTCCTTCAGAACTCAATGATAGAATTTTCCCAAGTTCATTACTTTTTGTCCCTTCATTTCTCATGTGATGTGCTTCATCAATGATTATCAGATCCCAGGAAATCTGTAGTCTTTCAAGTTCTTTTAAAATTTCATCGCTTCTAAGTGTTTGGATTGAAACGATTCCCTTTAAAGATACCCCATTTGGATATTTTTCATACTTTCTGAAAAATAATTTCATTATTTGTGAATCAATTATTGCAAAATCTTCATTGAACCGTTTTTTAAATTCTTTTTGCCATTTATATCGTAAAGAAGAAGGACACATTACCAAAACGTTTTTTAAATTATGTCGTGAGAGTAACTCAGTATAAACAATACCTGCTTCGATAGTCTTTCCTACACCAACCTCGTCAGCAATCAACAATCTTTGGTATGGTGAGCCGAGATATTTTAATAAAGGTTTAAACTGATGAACCTGAAATTCTGTTCTTGAAGATAAAAAAGAGTATAGGTTGTTTGAAAGAGGACGTTCAACTTTAATATACGTAAGGTAACTGGTGAAATCTTTGAGAGATACAAAATTCCTTTTTTGAAGTGTTGTTATTACATCAGCTTTCTTTGCTTTTGCTGGCTCTAGGCTTTCCTCAGAGTAAGTTTTATGCGAATCACCAATGAAAAGAACATAGTAAATCTCTCCATTGATATTTTTTGGTCCCTCACATATAACACCTACTCGATCAGTATTAACTAATCTTACAACTTCCCCAAGTTTGAATTTTGACACCATGCAATTAGATCCTTAAGTATTTGATTCTTTAGAAAAACCCACTAATGGAACTAAATAATGCCCATTTTTATATAGATAGTTTGCGAAACATTCCGCAAAAACGTCGATATATTATTTAGATGTGATATAAATATTAAATAAAAAAACAATAGAAGATTTTGAGTAACCTTCAATTTTAAAATATCCATTATAAAATATAAAAAATATTGTAACTATTCAGTGTACAGTTAAAGGCGCTCCGCTGAGCGCCGCAAGAATACCACCTATAACAGGTAAACCATTCTGTGGCAGTGGGCGTGAGTTATTGAAAACCGTAAGCACAATGATCTCTTTAATTTTTTAAATACGAAAGATGTACTCCCTTTCTCGAAATTGATCAATAACTCATGGACACGACCTATATTCAGCAACTTATCCATCAAGACTATGTTACCTTCTTTTTGTGCATTCTTGCCTCAACCCAGAGCCTTTCTTATTTTTCCCATTTTTGTGAGGGTCGAGCACACGAGCTGCGAGACTTCCTCATCCATGCAGTTTCCTGCCGTACCCGCCTGCAGGAGATCAGGCTGCATCATTTCGAGCAGGATGCGGTATGAAGGTTCGGGCCTGGTTTCAAGGTTGAAGGTATCACTCAAAACCTCGATATCTCTCTGGACTTCCTTCAGGCAGGCTCCCGAGAGGAAGCGGGAGGCTACGTTGAGGTCCAGGTACCCGGATGCAAAACTCAGGTCACTGGCAAGGGAAGGGAAATATTTTGTAAGCAGCCTTTCACAGGCCTCATCGCCAAGTTTTTCCCGTACTTCTTTGAGAGCAGTACCGGTACCTATGAATTCGGGAGGCAGGCCTATGGAGTAGAGGGCGCCTGTAAATTTGATCGCCCGTGGGAGGTGCAGGTTTTCTGCAGGCATGCTGGCATTGAGTTCTTTTCCGATGTCACTGCGGCAGAGCCTGACCATACCGGAAATATCAGGAGCACTTCTTGAATACCCGCCGCTTCCTCCGTGCATCAGGCGGTCCCGCTGCTGGGGGAGGAGGTCAGCAAGCTGGTTTATAGTGGAGGACAGTTCGCGGATAATGCGGCTGTACCTAGTCCCGAAAATCCCTATAAGGTTTACAATCTCTTCCTTTTCTTCGAGGGAAAAGAGCTCAGGGGTTTCGGGCAGCCTCTTTTTTGCAAGGTTCACCAGGGCTTCAGCGTCCCCTTTTTCATGGCTGTACCTGACAGCTGACTGCAGGGTGATTGTTCCGATGCCCCTGTATTCCCTGAAGAAGTTTTCCGCATTTTTCAGGTCCAGGTGCCCTCTGAAAGGCAGAGTCCCTGCTCCGAATATGATGCCCATCTCGGTGTCGAGCTCTGATTCCAGTTCGGAAATCCCGTTTATGGCGTATTTGCATGAGAGGGTGCTTGCCACATGCCCGAAAGACAGGGCTGAATCGGATTTGCCCAGGAAGACCCTGAATTTTTCGGGGGCTGTCCCAAAACGTTCTTTCCAGGCAAAAAGCGTACTTTCTGCAAGTTCCTTTGCATTTAGCAGCGCAGGAGCATCCTCTATAAGGGGAATTATACGCGGGACCTCCATTGCAAACCCGAATTCCTTTTTTGCAAGCTCGCTTACATCTACCATATGCTGCTGCGCATCAATGATTTCCCTGACCGTGCCTGTCATGGGGTGCACGAATTCATTGATTGCCTGGACATCCGAGTATTCAAGGGCACTATGGTTGGCTTCGGCAATGGACATCATTACCATAAGCTGCCTGAACCGGTTCTCCTGGACTGCACTTGGAGCCCGGGGAGTGATAAAAATATCTTTTCCGGGCACAAGGCCTGTTTCTTCTATGAATTTTGATACGACCTGGACATTCTGATGATAGGGAGTTGCCTTTCCCTCATAATCCGGCATATATTCGTCACAGCCGAATACCACTGCAGCTTCAATGGCTTCCCCAGGCTCTTCCTGTGTGGATATATACCTTGATGCAGAGTCCGGGTGCTGCGTGCACATAACTTTCGGATAAGTTGTTTTCCTGCTCATGAAATTGAACCCTCAATGCTCAACAGGGCAAATTTTTAGATTTTTGTTTTTTTGTTTCTTTTTGTTGACTGCCAGATCAATTGCCTTATTGACCTTATTGTTAACCATAAAATAAACTTAAACTGGCAGCGGAAAAGAATGTTTACTTAGAGATAAATGTTTTCGTTAACAATACGTTAACAATACGTTAACAATACTTTGACATTTAAGTATCGGCTTTGAAACTGTTTGCTATATATGCATTAAAATACAGCATATACATAGTATCTAAAGGATATTGATATCAAAAGTATACTCAAATTTTCTTAAAAATTAATTCCGAGAAAAAAGGAAACAATGAAAGAATAAATGATACGAATCAATGATACGAGTCAATGATAAGAATCAATGATAAGAATCAATGATACCGCAAAAAAGTCTGAGGTAACAAAATGTACTGCGATCAGTGCCCTGAAGTTTTGAGTGGAAAAGGCTGTACAAAAAACGGACCCTGCAAAAAGCAGAGAGATGAGCTCTCAAGAGCCAAAAGCCAGGGCAAAAAAGATGGATTGAGTTTGCCAGCCCGGCTAAAAGGCATGCTGGGCGTTTTCAAGAAAAAAACAGAAAAAAGTATTGATTGAATATTTATCTGTGCCCATCACGCATCTTTTTAATTCACTTCTATTTAGTTTTCGGTTTATTCTTCTCCCATTTCCCTTCTGAATTCTACGTAATCTCGTTCTACTTCTTCGAGTTTTACTTCTTTGAGTTCTATGCCTTCGAGTTCCATGTCTTTGAGTTCGTATTCCATTTTGTTTACCCCCTTGATCGAGAGATTTACAGTTTTTATTTGTTTGTGTAGTTTATACCTTAAATTGTTTTCTGTTGAATTAACATTCATCCCCATTTTGAAGACTGAAATACACTTCATGCGTCTTCGGATAAGTGAAGAATCGTGATGAATTGTCCCCACTTCCACAGCAGGTGTCAAATATTTTATTTTATTGTAGGCTGGAATAGGATATCGATTTCATGTAAATATGCCAAAACTTAAGGCAGGCTTCTGGTGCAAAATCGATAGCTTTCGGGCAAGAAAATTCCTTAACCGGGGACCAATGAAATACACTTATATATAGATTTCTGTTAACCATTCATCTTAGTACGACATGTGAATAGTTTACATTTCTTACTCTTATTTATGAGACTGATGAATGCAGCAAAGATATTCTTAAATGAAAGTTGAAGCATTTCCATCTCTCATGCATAACAGTTCGGGGCCAGAACTCATCCTTGGCATAAAAAACTTTGCAGGGCTTGAGGCATGTTCCAGGTATGCTGATGCCGTCTATTTTTCAACGGATAGGCTCAGCCTGAGAGCAAAGGCAAAAGAGATCACCCTTGAAACTCTGGAAGATTTTGTATTTGAGGTCAAGGCACGGGAGCTTAAGGCTTATCTGGCTGTAAACTCAGCCGTAAATGAAGCCAGGCTTGATGAAGTAGAAGAAGTGGTAGATACAGCTGTAAAAGCCGGGGTAGATGCAGTTATCGCCTGGGACCCGGCTGTCATCCTTAAGGCACGTAAAGCCGGGCTCAGGGTCCATATCTCCACGCAGGCAAACGTTACGAACCACGAAACTGCAGAGTTTTACAGAACCCTTGGAGCAGAGCGTATAGTGCTTTCAAGGGAACTTTCCCTGGAAGAGATCCGGAAAATCAGGCAGCAGACTGAGATAAAAGTCGAAACTTTTGTTCACGGCGCGATGTGTATGGCAGTTTCAGGAAGGTGCCACCTTTCTGCATATGTCCTTGGAAAATCCGGGAACTGTGGGGAATGCACCCAGCCCTGCCGCTGGGAATGGGAGCTGCATGGAGAAAACGGGCTTGTTACGGAAAGCAGGGGGAAATACCTTCTCAGTGCAAAAGATTTATGTATGATCGAGCATGTCCCGGAACTTATTGAAGCCGGGATAGATTCATTTAAGGTAGAGGGCAGGCTGCGGGACCCCGGATATCTGGAAGTGGTTTCCCGCTGCTACAGGGAAGCAATTGATGCCTGCAAAGCAGGAAGCTATACCCGCGAAAAAGCAGATGCGTGGAGATCCGAGCTGTCTTCTGTGTATAATAGAGGCTTTTCCACCGGTTTTTACTTCGGAGTTCCGGGCCTCGAAAGCTTCTCCCCTGAAAAAGGCATGAACGCCTCGGAAAAGAAACGCCGGGCTGCAGGAGTTGTAGAAAATTATTATCCCAAACAGCAGGCTGCAGCAATAAGATTGCTTGAAGAAGGACTTGCAATAGGAGACGAGATCCTGATCGAAGGAAGCACTACCTATCTGAAGCAGCAGGTCCGCTCTCTTATAAAAAAAGGCATGCTTCTGCAAACAGCTGAAAAAGGGGATGAAGTCGGTCTTGCCGTTGATAAGGCGGTCAGAAAAAACGACCGAATATTTATAATCTGATTAATTGTATTATCTAAGTAAACTAGTATAATTCAATTAAAATATTATAACAGTATCTATATATTGGATTCTTCCTTATACGGATTACGGCTTACGGAAACAACTGAAACGAGTTGGTTCAGTTATTCAGGATAAGCTCATTTATTCAGTATTATTCAGGATAATACTCATCTGGCAGGACAAATTTCCAGCCGGGTAAATTGACTCGATTGGTGGCCAGCCATATGATCAATAATATGGTTTACAGTCAAATCCTGGACTGTAAACAATTTCGATAAACAATTTCGATAAACAATTTCGATAAACAATTTCGATAAACAATTTCGATAAACAATTCTCTGACCGATAAATAAGGTGATATTTTGATAAGCGTCAACGAAATGGGATCATACGTCATTGAAGAGATGCTCGACTGGAGCGAAGACCTGAAAACGGAAGTAATTAAGCTTGAAAACGGCGCCACGATCATTGATTGTGGAGTTAAAGCCGAAGGTGGATATGAAGCCGGGATGTACCTGGCAAGACTCTGCCTTGCTGACCTTGCTGACCTTAAATACAGCACCTTTGACCTCAACGGCATCAAATGGCCTGCCATCCAGGTGGCAACTGACAACCCGGTAATTGCCTGTATGGCTTCCCAGTACGCAGGCTGGAGAATCTCAGTAGGAGGTTACTTCGGGATGGGTTCAGGCCCTGCACGTGCACTCGGTTTGAAACCCAAAGAGCTCTATGAGGAAATCGGGTATGAGGATGATTTCGAAGCTGCGGTCCTTGTCATGGAATCCGACAAGATCCCTGATGAGAAAGTGGTCGAGTATATTGCAAAACACTGCAGCGTGGACCCTGAAAACGTCGTGATCGCCGTTGCCCCTACAGCTTCCATTGCAGGTTCTGTCCAGATCTCAGCCCGTGTTGTAGAAACCGGTATCCACAAGTTCGAATCCATAGGTTTTGATATCAACTGTATCAAGAGCGGGTACGGAATTGCCCCTATAGCCCCGATTGTCGGAAACGATGTCCAGTGCATGGGCTCAACCAATGACTGTGTGATCTACTGCGGCGAGACTAACTATACAGTCCGCTTCGAAGGCGAACTGGCTGAACTGGAAGACTTTGTAAAGAAAGTCCCCTCAACAACCTCCGGTGATTTCGGAAAGCCCTTCTACCAGACCTTCAAGGCAGCAAACTTTGACTTCTTCAAAGTTGACGCAGGCATGTTCGCTCCTGCCAGGGTAACCGTAAATGACCTCAAGAGTACAAAGACCATTTCAAGCGGCGGGCTCTATCCCGAAATCCTGCTCGAATCCTTCGGAATCAGGAACGTTTGAAAGGGCATTTGCTCTTTTTTACTTTTTTACTTTTTCTCTGCTTTTTCTGCTTTTTTTCTGTTTTTGTACTTTTTCTCTAATTTTTCTGCTTTTTTTCTGTTTTTGTACTTTATCTCTGCTTTTTCTGCTCTTTTTCTATTTTTGTACTTTATCTCTAATTTTTCTGCTCTTTTTCTGCTTTTTCTGCTTTTTTTCTGATTTTGTTCTTTCTTGATGAGCTGGAGAGGGCTAATTCGAAGAGTTACAGCTTTTCTGTGCGTCCCGTTTTTCCATGATTATAGAGTCGTGAACTGTCTCCATCTGTCGGGCTGATGCCCTCCGAGGAAGGGGACTTCCCACTGTGCCTCCGCGCTCCCAGAGTTAGATGTAAGCATTTTACGTTCAAAACCATGTTCCCAAAGACAGAGAGATGCAGTGCCGGATCACAAATGTACTATATAAATGAGAAATATGGGGGAGAATCAAAATGAGAGTGTCAGGGCAACCGGTATGGATAATTGAAGAAATAAAACAGAAGAATAAAACAGTTTTATGGTATGGAAAGGTCTCTGGCAGAAAGAAAGGTCATAAAGGGCGCATGTAATGTTCTCATTGAGATATTTTCTAAGACTGGAGCTATAATTAATTAAAAATGGAATCAATTGATTTGAAAGTAATAACAAGATTCATAAAGTGGCAGTGAGGAGATATATAAAGGGGTCTGGATAAAAATCAAATTAATTGTAACATTAACGAAGTAATGAAAAAAGCCACATACTAAATTTGCAACTGCATAAGTCCCGTAGTAATATTATTGATTTACTCCAGATAAGACTTTTATTATTCACGGGTTATTTAAATAGTTGAAGCCATTAAATGCTAAAAATGGATCTGAATTTTGACAATCCTGGAAGATAATTAAAGTATCGGAATTATAATATAAAAAGTAACATTTAGTAACATGCATACATAGTAAAGTGACAAGACAGTAGACAATTCTTCCCAAACTCAACTTATTTATATCTGTATCGAAGAATAAATATAAATAAAATTATTAAGGATGATACTCGACGGATGGAAAAGGGAAACTATGCGTGTACTGAACTTCGCACTGCTCTAAGAAAAACAGGCATATAATACTTGATGATTTCTAATTAACAGAACTTTAATCCTTTTAATTCACACAATAATTCCCTCCAAAATCCTGCTTATTCGGGGTCTCAAAAGCCTGAAACACTCAAAATAAACCACACGTGTGTGGCAAACTGCTTTAATTTATTTACAAAAGTACCAAAAATCTTTTATAACACGGTCACATAAGCCCAGAATGTCAACTCAGGAATTCAATAATGGGTTAATGAAACCTGTTTCAGAGGAGTTGACCCGGCTAAAGGTCGTGATTAATTAAAACAGGAGATATTGATCAGAAGGAGTAATGTCCCATGGTCAATAGCAAATTTTGATTGGTAGAAGCCAGAACTTCTTATGTCCTGCCACCTCCAGTGACCAGTCCCTAGAAAAGTGATTGGAGAGTGGAAACTCTGTGTGCAAAGTGTCCGGCCCACATAAATCGCAGAGAACCGAATTGGATAGGTTCAAAAATATTGCGCAGACGTAATATAAAATTTTGAATAATGCATAGGTCCGACCTGATCAGATGTTTGGCATAGAGCCGACCTGATTGGATAGTTCGGAAAAAAAAGTATTACGAGTACGTAATATGGAATTTTGAAAAATATTTGGGAAAAGTAAAGAATTACCCTATAACATTTTGATTTACTTAATCCCTAGAATCCAACCCAAAGGTGATACGATGCTAAATAGACAACTAGGAACCCTATTCCTGGTAACATGCCTTATTTTAACAACCGTACCTGCTGCACTAGGCGGCCAGAATACGCAAACCGTAACTGTTGCCGGAGACGGAAGCGGAGATTACAACTGTGATGGAGTAGACGATCACGTCCAGATTAACCAGGCTCTTGAATATGCAGCAAATAATCCTGGCACAACCGTCCAGCTTAAAGGCCCATTCACATATGACATAGGCGATTCTCTTCTGATAGGCAGCGACACAACCCTTGAAGGAGATTCCGATGTAACAATTAAGCTCGCCAAAGGACTACCGGTCTGGGGTGGGCGTGAGAGCAGTATTGCAGAAAAGAAAGCTATGCTTATGATCAGAGGCAGTTCTGCAAGCAATGTTACAATAGGAAACTTAACTGTTGATGGTAGTCAGAGTGACTATTATCCTGACGTCAGGCTTGGAACTTCCTGTTATAACATGGCAACCATAGTAAATTGTAATGGATTAACAATCCAGAACGTTACATTCCAGAACGGATGTAATGATGCCATGCTTATTTCAAAGTCCAGCAACATAATGATAGACACGGTAACCGTGAACAAATGCGGACATGACGGTGTATATGCCTATCATGTAAATGGCATTACAGTTAAGAACTCTAACTTTATTAACCGAACTAATTCGTCCGTTCGTTTCGATTCCGTTACCGACGGAGTCATGCAAAACAATGAATGTACTACATCCGGTGGCGGATATGCAGGCTTAGAATTACAGGGAACTCTTGTAAACATAGAAGCCTCTGGAAACTATTTCCATGACCTGGCTGCTCCTGCAATAGTACATTTGAATACAAAAGAAACAAATGTAAACATCCATGATAATAGAATTGAAAATTGTGGATAAGGTACTTTATTAATTGGGAAACTCTCAGTTCATTAACTGAGAGCCAATTCGCTTTATTTTTTTGGAACATATATTCAGATTAAAACTCCATCATTCAGATTAAATATCATCTAATGACCAATCTCTAAAAAGTGATTGGAAGGTGGAAACTCTGTGTTCAACGTGTCCGCCCCGCATCAATTTCTCTTATCGTGCTGTTTTCGCGCTGTTTTTTGTTACATCTGAAAAATACTTTTGCTTCTTATCGTGAAATTAGCTAGCATGAGCATAGCTGGCATGAGCATAGTTAGCATGAGCAGCATAAAACTCTAAAATCTAGCTCCTATAATAGCTTCTCAGGCTCTGGTTGTTTTCGGATACCTTTGCTTTATCGGGAAATTTTTTAATCTTTTTGGCTGCCATATTTTTGTTGTAATTTTTATTACGTTCGGTAATAATATGCCACCGGATAGATATGGAACTTGAGCTGCTTTTGGTTCCCAACTCAACTTATTTAACATTAAGGCGGGAAGTCCCCTTCCTCGGAGCGAAGCGACATGTGGGGGATGAAAGCCGTCAACTTCCTCATTAATATTCGTCGCGATTAGTTAAATACATATATTCATAGTTTCATCTTTTTATTAGTACTATATCCTATACCAGTCGACACTTTGAAAAAATATATAAAAAGTCAGGGCAAACATGCAGCTAACAAAAAAGATTAAGATATATCCTACAGAAGAACAGGTTAATGTTCTCTGGGAATTATCCGAAAAATGTAGATGTATCTATAATCTTGCTCTGGCTGATAGAAAAAACGCATGGTGTAACGAACAACGTAGTGTTGGATATATAGAACAGCAAAACAAGTTGCCTGAATTCAAGGAAAACAATCCTGAATATAAGGTGGTTTATTCAAAAGTCCTCCAGGGTGTACTTAAAAAACTTGATGCTAATTACAAGTCCTTTTTTGCACTCAGGAAAAACGGGGATATGACAGCAAGACTTCCTAAGTTTCGAAGTAACAAATATTTCATGACATTATGCTATAATCAAAGTGGATACAAAATTAACAATACAAACATTAAATTTGCTCACTCTGTTAATAAAACGTCTCTTGATTTTGAATTCAACGAGATACTCGAAAATGTAAGACAGGTAGAGATCTACAACGATGATCCTTATAAAGGTAGAGGAGATTTTTACCTTTCCGTAACATATGATGTTTTTCCCAAAGCGTATACTGACAACGGATGTTACCAGGCGATTGATGCAGGCATAACTAAAATAGTAACCTGTATAAATCTCAAAGGAAAAATCCACGAAGTCAAAACTCCCAGACCTGATAAGTATTGGCAAAAGAAAATGGATAGTATAAAATCAAAAAAAGATCACTGTATGAAAAACAGCAGGAAATACCTTAAACTTCATAAAAATTACAGGGTAATGGAAACTAAAAAATCCAATCAACTGAAAGATTTCCAGCACAAACTATCCAGGAAAATGGTAGAAAATACCAGAGCCAACACCATTATTGTGGGAGATCTAAAAGTTAAGAAAATGGCTCAACCCAAAATAATCAACGGGGAAAAGCAGAAGAAAACTAAGAGGATAAGATCCAGAAATAGATCAACCCAAAATCAGGGTTATCTATCTCGCTTCATCGAATTCTTGACCTATAAAGCAGAGCTCAGAGGTAAAAGAGTAATAAGAATTGATGAGAACTATACTTCCAAAGAGTGCTACCTATGCGGAAAACGGCATGATATGCCTCTAGGAAAAAGAACTATGGAATGTGATTGTGGAAATGTGATTGATAGAGATAGAAATAGTGCTATCAACATCATGGTACGTTTCCTATCACAGAATGCCTTGTGGACAGGCTATCTACAATTTGTAGATAATCTTCGACAAACAGGTTTACCGATGAGAATTAGATTCTTAGAATCTGATTTTCAAATGAAGTAAATACTCGAAGGAAGCCCCTTCCTCAGCAGGTGATAGCCTGACAGGGAGGGGTAGTTCACTGAAACGTCAATAAGGAGAAGATTTAGGAGAAGATTTTCATGCCGATAATAAACACATCT
>NZ_JJQL01000086.1:0-5675 GCF_000979975.1 Methanosarcina sp. 1.H.A.2.2 | reverse complement strand
TTCTTAGAATCTGATTTTCAAATGAAGTAAATACTCGAAGGAAGCCCCTTCCTCAGCAGGTGATAGCCTGACAGGGAGGGGTAGTTCACACTAGAGTTCCCGATGAAAAGATACATCTAATAAAGACTTTTTACAACCGGTTTTCCACCGCTGATTTTATTTTTTGCTCTTGTTTCTGCCTTCTCAGTCTTTTGTAGAGAACTTTACATCTCCTTTCTCTATGAGGAGTTTAAGGTCTTCGAGGCTGAGGCGAGCATTTTTCTGCAGTTTTTCGCGGGCGTCGCTGTGCTTCTGGCTGACTTTATGCTCATCTTTGGTGAGTTGAATGTCTTTTAGCCTGTCAAGGTCTGACGAGAGTTCCTTTCGGCTGCCGGCGATGCTGTTCTTGAGGGGATCTATTTTTTCTTTAATGGAATTTATGTTTGCAATTTTATCCGTAAGCTGGGCATGGTACATATTTGCTTCTTTTCGGATTTCGTCTGCTGCCTTAAAGTTTTCGAGCATTTCCAGGTGGCATGCCTGAGATTCGTCCGAAAGTTCCTGAATTTTTTCGTGGAACTCGTCCCCTTCTTTATGAATTCCTTTGGATTCTCTATAACTTTCCTGGATTTGGGCATGAAGCTCATTTGCTTTATTTGCAGCTTCAAGGCGTTTACTCAGATCGCTTAATTTCTGGAGTATCTTGATTTCCACTTCAAGGGGGAGTTCTTTATTAAATAGAGCGTCCAGTTCAGCTTCATAAGCCCTTGATAGGGATTCTACGCTTCCATGAGAGAGTTTGTTGCACTCATCACGCTGTTCCTTGAGTTCCGCAATTCCTGAAAAAAGCTCCTGGGTTTTGGAATTTACGTCGCTCCTTTTTTCCTTGTACTCTCCAATTTGCTTATTAATCTCGTCCCGTCGGTCTCTAAGTGACTGTGCTTTTGCAACCCTTTCCTTAACCTGCTTGTTCAGAGAGTCTCTCTTTTCTTTCAATTCGTCGATATCTGTCCTGTTTATTTTCAGTTCCTTAAATATCGAAGCCAATTGCCTTTCACTTTTCTCTATCCTGCTCCTGAGCTCGTTCACCTTGCTCTTAAGCTCCCGTTCGTTTAGGTTTGAAAGGTCGGCCGTTGCAGTTTCTGCTGTTGAAACGTCGTTGTTCATGTCTTACCACCCACGTGTTTTCCGAAAACTGTTATACTTTTTGTTTTTCCCAGTAACTCAGGGCTTCTTCGTGACTTTTTATTTTGCTGCTGAGCCATTTGTGCTGGGGTTTATTTTTGGAAATTTCACTGTTCTTGTTTCCATCATCCTCTTCAAGTTGTTTTTCAGACTCTGTTATCTCTTTTAGTTCCAGGTTTGAGGTTCTGGCGTCCTCCATTCTGGCTCTGGTTTGCAGGAGAATGCTTTCTCCGACTCCCTCTTCCCGGACGAGTTCTTGCAGGTGTTCCATAAAAGAGTCTTTAAATTTCTGTTCCTCTTCGGGTTCGATCTGTCCTTTGAGTTTTTTAATATCTTCCTTTATTTTATCAGCAGTTACGGTATCCAGCTTCGGAAATAGCTCTTTCTCGAGCAATCCCTCTGCCTGATGGTAATATTGCTGGCGTTTTTCCGTCAGTACCTCTTTTCGCTCCGCCATACGGGTTCTGGAAATTTTGGCAGTTTTTGCATCTTCTTCAAACTGGGTCAGCCTGCTGTCCAGTTCTTTAAACTCCTTTCTATATTCTTCCAGAAACCTGTTGTGTTTTTCCACAACCCCGGAAATCAGTTCCCCTTCGGTCAGCATTCTGATCCCGGCTTCTTCAGTATTTCCGCTCACAGTATCACAATTTTGAAATTTTATTTTTATAGGTTTTATTTTTATCCGGCTCTGGTAGGGCCAGCCCGGAAAATTAAACCGGGAATTGCCGTATACCACTTTTTAGCCGTTACACAAACAGCGTGAGATATAAGAGTTTTTTTCAAACTCTGAATACCTGAGCATGTGGTACGCTGTCGATCATGATTACGGAGTCAGGATCGATAATCCCGCACTTTATGGCACATTTGATTGTTTTTTCCCCGAAGAGATTTGCAGTCATAGCTTCTTCCAGAGCTTTCTGAAGCTCTTCCTCAGAAACAGACTCTTCTCCATAGAAAGCCTTGCTGATCTCTACTACGGCGTTGCCATGTTTCAGGGTTTTTCCGAGCACTTCTTCATCACAGGCTGCAACAAGCCTTTGCCCTTCACTTTTATAGATCTTTAGATACATATTTTCCCTTTTTTAGTAATACTTCGCCCTTTTAGTATTTACAGCTTAACCATTTCTCCCTTTTAGTATTTACAGCTTAACCATCATTATTTTGTTTGCTGGTAGGCTGCTCCTGCCTGTGGGACGTGTGGTACGCAGCAACTTTTTTAAGGGTTGAAATACCCACCGTTTTTTGACTTAATTAATGAGCCTGATATGGGCCTGGTCCGGAGAAAGAATGTCCCCTCTCTGCTTCATTTTCTTTATATATTCCTCTGCACGCCCTCTTTCTATCCCGTGCTCGTTTTCAGCTTCTACGTAAACTTCTTCGAGAGGGGCTTTGGCACCGGTATGTCTCTCACTGACTTTTTTAATTATGTCTTTGAGGAGTTTTATTTTATTTCTCTGGCTCATGCTTGTGCCTGAAGCAAGTACATCTGCATCAAGAGCCCCTGTTTCAGGGTCAACACCCACGTTTTTAAGGCAATTCATGGTGATTTTTATAGTCCGTTCTGCATCTCCCAGAGTGACTACATTGCTCAGGCGTACTCTTGCACTGGCTTCAGAGAGGCGAACCAGCGCCTCAAGCTGCCTTGCTGTCACAGGTACAGGCGTATTCTTGCCTTCTCCACTCTTCCTGATGTTCGTATAGAAGTTGATAAGATGTTGTCGTGCATCTACTTCCATTACAGGGTACACATTTTTTCGCGCATATGCAACGTACTTCCGCATAATTTCTGCTTCTATCACAGGCTCGATTACTTCCAGTTCTGCATCCACAAAAGCTTCTGTGATCTTAGAGCCGGGAAGCTTCTGCCGCTGTTCGGAGAGTTCTCCTGCATAATGCGACTGAAGGATATGGTTTGCAATCCTGCTGTCCAGGGCATGGTTTGGGGTGTCGAGCAAAACAAAGATGAGGTCAAAGCGGGAAAGCAATGCCGGGGGCATATTTATTTGTTCAGCGAGACCCTCATAACGGTCAAAACGCCCGTATTTTGGGTTTGCAGCCCCGAGGAGAGCGCAGCGGGACTTAAGAGTAGCAATAATTCCGGCTTTAGCAATACTTATAGTCTGCTGTTCCATTGCCTCGTGCAGGGCGCTCTTATCCTCTGTCTTCATTTTGTCCATTTCGTCAACCGCAGCAACCCCCATGTCAGCCATAACAAGGGCACCACCTTCGATTGTCCACCTGCCGTCATTCATGTCATCTTTAACGGCAGCAGCAGTCAAACCGCTTGCAGATGCACTTCTCCCTGATGCAAAAACGCCTCTTGGCGAGAGTTTAACCACATAACGCAGCAGCTGACTTTTTGCAATTCCGGGGTCACCTACAAGCATCATATGGATATCGCCTCTGATCCTCGAGCCGTCAGGAAGGTTTTTCACAACTCCTGAAAAAAGCTGGAGGGCAAGGGCTTCTTTGATATCTTCATATCCGTAGATAGAAGGTGCAATGGAAGCTATGATTTTGTCATAAATTGCCGGGTCACGGGAAAGTTCAAGGATCTGTTCCTCGTCTTCGGCAGTTATTTCAAGTTCGTCATAATCTTTGTCCAGGTGCTCGATAGAATTTGCTTCCAGCACCAGGTCATAGAAGGTGGATTTTCCATCTTTGAGGGTGCGTTGCCTTGATTTCAGGACTCCATTAATGATGACGCGGTCTCCGGGGGTAACATTACCGGTGAGGTCGTCTTCGGCATCCACTTCCAGGCTCTGCGGTTGCGAACCTCCTTTCAGGTTTTCCGGAGATTCCTGGATCTGGAGTTTCTGGGCATCGATAAAAGTAGAATCTTCAATTGCAACCTTAAAAGGCCCTTTCTTTCCGCAGGTCTCATCTTCACAACCTGCAAAGGGCTCCTCGAACTTGAAACTGTTCTGTTCTACAATGGTAAGGTGCCCGCATCTCAGACACTGGAAGGCGGCTTTAGTAATCCTTGGCCTTACCTCTGTGGCTTTCCTTATCATGCCTTCGATTGCAACAAAGCGTGTGAGGTGTTTACTTCTTAGTTCCCTGATAGGAATCCTGTTCGGGATTTTTATAACCCTTACATGAGCCTGTTCAAGACTCTTTTCTACAGGAAGGTCAATTTCTTTCAGGGCAGCTTCAGCTGCACATACAAGTTCTCCGGGGTGCTCAAGAAACTCTTTCGAAAGCTCCCTGTCAAACTTCTCGATATCTGTAAAATCCACTCCAAGACTTCGCTGGTCCGGATATTCGTTTGCAAGCTGAAGGATCTCATTCCAGTAGTAGTCTTTAAAGAATCTTTTTAGTTTCTCGTCCCACTTGCTTTCTGTCTCGGTCATGGCGTTCTCAAAAATACTTGGCTTTTATGTAAAATTTTTCCTTTCTTATCCGGTTTCTACTTAAAAACGATCCTAAAAAAAGTTAAAAAACGTACAATAGATTCTGATGTAAAACAGGTTTATTATCATATGAACTTTTCTATACTTTCCGAATCTTCTGCTTTCTGCAGGTCTTCAACCTCTGCTGCAAATCCCATCATTCTCTCTGTTTTCCTTATTATGCCCCTCAGAGTCTGGACCTCTCTCGGGGTCAGCCCGGCTCTTCCGAATATCCTCCTCAGCATCAGGGAAGTTTTGTCTTTTTTGTGAGCCGGATAGTCTATTTCCTCAAGCAGTTCATCCATATGCCCGTACATAAGCTGCAGGTCAAAGCCTTCAGCAAGCGGATTGCTTCCTCCCTCCAGTTCCGAAAGCTCGTAAAGCACAATTGCAATCGCATGAGAAAGATTCATAATTGGATAGATCTCTGAGGTCGGAACCGTAATGAGCATATCAAAGCCTTTGAGTTCGTCGTTTCTGAAGCCGCTATCTTCACGCCCAAAAAGGACTGCAATAGTGCCGCTGTATTCTTTTATTTTTTCTTTGAATTCCCTGACAGTATAAAGGGGAAGGCGGATATGTTCTCCTCCTTTCAGGCTTGAGACTCCTGTGGTCCCTACGAGCAGGTCTGCACCTCTTACGGCTTCTTCAAGGGTTGAGGTAACTCTTGCACCTTCGAGCACATCCCTTGCGTGAGAAGCCATTGCTCTTGCCTGTCCCTCGAGCTCACAGGGGTTTACCAGAACCAGGTCAGAATATCCAAAGTTTTTCATTGCTCTAGCAACCGATCCCACATTTCCCTGATACATGGGTTCCACAAGCACTACGCGAATTTCAAGTGACAAATTTCTCAATCCTGACTGTGTTTTTTAAAATTAGTTTTCGAGGGTAATTGCATCTGCCATACAGACAGTCACACACATTCTGCACCCCAGACAGTAAGAAGGGTCCTTCAGAACACAAACCTTTTTACCATCTTTTTCTTCTATGGAATAAATCCTCGGGCCTTTAGGGCAGGCGGCCTTACATGCCCCGCAGCCTGTACATTTCTCTTCATCAATATAGATTTTCATATTGACTGTGTTCCAATTATTATTATTATTATTATTATTATTATTA
>NZ_JJQL01000017.1:0-12088 GCF_000979975.1 Methanosarcina sp. 1.H.A.2.2 | reverse complement strand
GATAAAAACCATAAATCAAGTATTCCTACCACTAATATAAAATTATTATTATATATATCGCGACAGGAAACTCTAATTATCTGCGGTAATTATCGGACAGCCTGTAAAGACCTGGGGGTTTTACACTCCTTTCTATAAAATCTAATTGCAGGCAAAGCTGAAATAGATAGGGTAAGGGATAGGCGAGCCAGAAATAAGATCAATTCAAGTTAAGATCAATTCAAGTTAAGATCAATTCAAGTTAATAATAGGTATAACTAGTGTTGAGAATATGCAGGCTCGAAGATCTGCCGAAAAACATTCCCTGAAAGAGGACGCTCGGAAAAAAACGGTTGCATCTAAATTATATAATCGGAAGAAAAGTTCACAATAGAACCGAGTCGTAGAAAAAGAATCTGTTATAAGGTATAAAAATCAAAAAAGAAGATTTTCCGGACAAGATCTGGAAAAAAAAGCTCTTCTGAAGATTTGCTTGAGAAATCTGGTTTTCCCTGTTTCTTTTCCGTCTTCACGAAGTTTGGTATGCCCTGACTGGCAGGAATTTCCCTGAAAAACCGATTTTTTTCTCGGGAAACTTTGGTCTTGATGTGTACCCTTTCTCTCCCATGCCTGCGGCAAAGTCCGACGAATGTCGATTTTGCTCTATGGGGCATCTTTTCAGGCTAGTCTTATTTTTATGCAGGCGTTTTAATTCTAATCCTAAGATATATTTATTATATATTATATACCTATTATTTTTATCATATTTCCTGATCTTTCATTATAGTTTTACACTTTTTGATTATAGGAATCCGCGTTTCTGATTTCAATTCCACATGGGGCACATTTTTGAAAATTATGCCTCTTCACCACACGATGCTGTTTTTCTTAATAACTCCGTTAACTTCCCAAAGGTGATACAGGATGAGGTTTTTTTCTATAATTATTTATCGTTAAGGATTCTGCAATTATTTTTCAAATCTGCATTTTGAAACGGCACAGATCTATCACGATTTATCATAAATTTCTTTTAGGTGTGTTTATATTTATGACCAGCTGAATGTATATTGAGAGGTGATGAAAGCATGAGAGAGATATACAGAGACCTGCTTTCATGTCTTATTACCTTTTTGAGGTTGCTTGGAGCAATGATCCTTCTCTTCCCGTTTGGGTGGGTTTTCATTCTCCTCGGGGTGTTGCCTGAGCCAAAATGCACAGTTCAAAGGCGGCATCTCGAAAAAATATTCTGCAACGTCAAAAGGTATTGATAGGACAGGTTTTTTTCTAGTGGGATTTCCCCAGGGAATTCCTCTTTAAAAAACGATTTTTTCCGGAGCCTACAGGTTGAGCACTGTTATTTCAGGCTTATAGTATGCGGTTTTCCTCGAATGCTGTTGCCGGCTATCCTCCTATAGTCATAATAGGTCTTTTTCAGCCTGAATCTCGGGAAAATTTATTTTTTATTTATTTTTCACTTAATTTTTTCTTTTTTTCATTCAGTTCTAACTGTAACTGATGAGATACCGGACTTATTCCCGTCAATTTGCTTTTTTTCTGTTTATCCTTTATATGGGCTTTCGAGCACTTCTCTGATCCTGGCTGCTGCTTTAGGCCCTATTAGTTTTACTTTTTTCAACTCTTCAGTGTCAGCCAGCATAATAGCCTCTACGGAGCCGAAGTGCAAAAGGAGGTTTCTGGCGGCCTTTGGCCCGATATTCGAAATAGAAGAAATAAGGTATTCCTGCTGCTCTACAAGGGAGCTGGCAGATTTCTTCCCGTGCGGATTGATTTCATGTTTGTTTTCTGTTTGCTCCCTCTTTGCGAGTATTTTCAAAATAGAAGCTGTTTCTTCCTCATCCCTGGAATAAAGGATGGCTACTCTAAAGTCGAGTGCAATGGATGCAAGTGAGCCGTAAATGGCGTTAGGGTTGATCTGCCTGGAAGTGAAAAGGTCTTCTCCTTCAATAATCAGGACAGGTTTTTCATAAACCCTTGCAAGGTCTGAAAGCTGGGCAAAGAGGTTGCGCTTTCCGTCGATCAGAGAACTTGCAAAGTCATCCGTGCGCTTTCTTTCTACTGCAAGACGATCGCTTACCACATAGTCCCCTACTTCGAGAGCCGCAAAGCTAAGTTCCATCCCGAGCCTGTCCAGGGTTTTTGCAACTCCGCATTTTGTCTCCCTGTGGTCGATCACTATTCTGAGAGGCTCGGTTTCGGGTTCTGTTCCGGATATTCCCGGTTTATTTACAGATTTCCTTCCGGAAAGAGCTTCGAAGTCTACCAGGGTTTTTTGCCTCTCTTTTGCATTTACATCTGCTTTTTCATTTTCGTCCTTCTTTCCAGTCCCATCTGCGCCTGTTTCCAGGTATATGTCTTTATCTTCCTCGTTTTTCCTAATATCCCCCGGACTGCTATTGAAACCGTTTCCGTCTTCATCCTCGTTTTCCATTTCGATTTCTTCCATTTTCAGCTTCGAGTCTGAATTACAGGATAGGTTTTCGAAATCCGAAAGTTCTGCACTCTTCTTTGAAGCCTTTGGGGTAAGAACTGTTTCAAGCCCGTGCATGCTGTTAAGCATCTTCTTTTCCTTGTTTTTGCTGCTCCAGTAGTAGGCTTCGTCCCGTGTGCCCTTTGTCACAAGCACAATTACTCTGCCTTTTTGCTGCCTGCCGGTCCTGCCCTTACGCTGGATGCTGCGGATTTCCGAGGGGATGGGTTCGTAAAATAACACCATGTCCGTGGAGGGGATATCAAGCCCTTCTTCAGCAACTGAAGTAGCTACAAGTACGTTGTATTCCCCTGCCCTGAATTTATCGAGGATTCCCGCTTGCTGTTTCTGCGTAAGTCCTTTGTCTTTATGCCGTGAACCCTGCCCCACAAAACGGATAGGGATAACTCCTGGAGCCTCAGAAAGGGCATTTGCCACTATTTCGGCAGTGTCCCTGTAGTTGGTAAACACAATTACCCGGGAATCAGGGTTTTCTTCCAGCTGTTCGGATACGATCTTCCGTGCAAGCGCGAGTTTAGGATGTTCGACATCACATTCCTTTACCCTGTACAGGGTTTTTCTCATATAGAGATCGTCCATGAGCCTTTTTGCAGCCTTGCTCGAACTGCTGGAAGAGGCTTCAGCCTCCAATTTTTCCAGGTACTTTCTTAGAGTCTCAAGCCCCTGTGTCTCCACCATTTCCACAGCATGGTTAACCTTCATCATCTCAGCAACCACAGACATGGCAGAGAAAATTGCAGGGTCTCCCCCTATACGGATTTTATCCTGGAGTTGTTTCTGGAGAAGCAGGAGGTCTTTTTTGGAGACGTATTTTCCACTGCCTGCAGAAAACCCCAGTCCTCTTATGATTCCGAGCCTATCATCCAGGATCTTCTCCAGATATCCCCGAATTTCGGCCATTTCGGCAGGAAGCTGGACCTGAAGCCACTCTAATTCTTTTTCCTGCACATAAGGGCGAACATCCCTGTCTTTCTCGGTTTTCACAGCTACATTTTCAACATGCAAAGCCTGACAGACCTCTGCGATTTTCTCATCTGAGCTGCCCGGGCTTGCGGTAATTCCTAGCACATGGGGATTTTTTGCGCTCTCAAAGTACTTTTCCGCAATAAAGGTATAAGCATAATTTCCGACTGCCCTGTGGGCTTCATCAAAAGTGATATGGCTGACGTCTTCAAGGCTGATCCGTTTCGTAAGAAGGTCGTTTTCAATAACCTGGGGAGTAGACACTATCAATTTTCCCTGTGCCCAGAGCTTTTCCCGCTCAGCAGGGGCAATGCTGCCTGTAAAAGCCAGAATTTCTTCTTCGGGAAGGGTCATCACCTTTTTAAAAAAAGCGGCATGCTGGTCTACAAGAGGTTTTGTAGGAGAAAGGATCAGGGCTTTTCCCCCGAAACGCTGGAGCCTGGAAGCAATTACGAAAAGAGCTATAATGGTTTTTCCAAGTCCCGTGGGGAGCACAACCAGGCTTGAGCCCTCCAGGGCTTTTCCTGCAAGGTTGAGCTGGTAAAGTCTCTGCTCAACTGTGTCGGGCTTTATCAATGGATGCTTCATACATGCCTGTTTCTCAGGAAAAAGACTCTCGTTCATTTTGCGTCAGGATTATTGTGTTTCAGATTTATCTTTGTTTCAGCCTTATCTTTGTTTCAGCCTTATTTCATTTCAAGGTTCTTTTGTTTCAAGGCTTTAATTCAATTCTAAAAAAGTAATATTAATCCGTAATAAAAAATAAAAGTTTTGCTGCAGGCTTCTCAGCCCGCAGCTCAGGAATTGCAGTATCCTTTATTTTAAAAGTTAAAAGGCTTGCCTGCGGATTCGAAATCTCTGCCCCTGTAGATCAATTCGTAGAGCACGTTTTCGATTCCGTCGATCGGGGCCCGGACCTGGCGCATGGCGTCCCTGTCCCTGATTGTAACGGTCCCATCTTCAAGGGTGTCGTAGTCCACGGTAACTGAGTAAGGAGTCCCGATTTCGTCGTTTCTCCTGTAGCGGCGCCCGATGGTCCCGGAGTCGTCATAATTGACAAGCAGGTTCTTTTCCCTGAGTTTTGCAATGATCTCTTTTGCAGGGTCTGCAAGCTCTTTACGGGTCAGGAGTGGAAGGACTGCTACCTGCACAGGTGCGACTGCACTTGAGAAATGCATCACAAGGCGGGCTTCCTCTTCCCCTTCTCCTTCATTTTCACCCTTTTCTGCTTCGGGTTCTTTTTCTGTCTTTTCTGCTTCTCCTGCACCTTTAAGTCCGGATTCGCCTGCCTTCTGAGCAACGTTTTCTTCGTCAAAGGCGTGTTCCATTACGCCGTAGAAGATCCTGTCTATACCATAGGAAGGCTCAATCACGTGAGGAATGACGTTTTCTCCGCTGACTTTTACGGTCTCCTCAGCAAAGTCCACCACATCGGTGCTGACTGTCAGTTCTTCCCCATCCACGGTGACCTTGATTTGATCTTTTGAGATCGAGAGCTCTGCTTCTGAAAGCTGCTTTAAGGCATCTGCAACGGCTTTTGCTTTGCCCTTGAAGAGTGGGCCGAGCTTTCCCATGTTTGGTTTTACAACAAAACGGGTCACCATTTTGGGCTCGTCGTATTCCACATAAACGTAGAGCTCGGTCTTGCTGACTTTTGCATGGGCTTTAAGGTCATAGTCCGTCCTGTCGGCAATTCCCACGATCTCTACCCAGCCGAAGCGTTCTGTCTCGATTTCAGCATCCCAGCAGTCGATTGCATAATGCGCCATCTCGTCTTTCAGGTGCTGTCTGAACCTGAGTCTTGCAGGGTCGATACCTACCTTTGTCAGGAACTCGTTCGTGAGCGCGATGTTGTAGCCCAGAACCTCGTGGGCAATGATTCCCTTTTCCACGGCCTCTCTTACGGTTATCCTGAATGGTTCGCCCTTCTGCTGTGCCTCCTGCGAATAAAGACTAAGTTCCCTGTCTGCAAAACGCTCAAAGTTGGGGTGTTTCTTGTTCCTGGGGTCAACGAAGATCTCACACTCGGCCTGCGTGAACTCCCTGAGCCTTATTACGCCCTGCCTTGGCGCAATCTCGTTCCTGTAAGACTTGCCGATCTGTACTGCTCCAAAAGGCAGCTTGTCCCTGTAGAAGCGGGACAGCCTCTGGAAGTCCACAAACATCCCCTGCGCCGTTTCCGGCCTGAGGTAACCCTGCCTTCCGGTGCCGGGTCCGATTGTGGTCTTGAACATCAGGTTAAACTCATAGGCGTCGTTGAATTCTCCGCCGCATTCAGGACAGGTGATCCCTTTTTCTTTTATGACCTGCGTGAGCTGTTCTGCACTCAGGGTTCCTGCCGCATTCATTACGTTTTCCACAAGGTGGTCAGCCCTGAATGCTTCCCCGCATTTTTTGCATTCGCAGAGGGGGTCAGAAAAGCCGCCCACGTGCCCGGATGCGACAAAAACATCTTCGATTCCTATGGTCGGGCATTCGATTTCCATATGCCCTTCCTGGATAACGTAAAACTCTCTCCAGATCTGCTCAATCCGTCTCTTTAACGTGCTCCCGAGAGGCCCGTAATCATAAAACCCACGGCTTCCGCCATACAGCTCAAAAGAGTTCCACAAAAAGCCGCGGCGCTTTGCCAGCTCGAATACCTTCTCGTACTTGTCCATTTTATAATCCTCGTGAAATTGATTGGGGGATATAGGGTAATTGTAAATTCTTGATTTGTCCGAAATATTAGATGGATAAAGGGAATCATTATATTAAATTTGCACTGCTCTGGGGCAGGTTGTTGAAAAGGTTGAGTCGGATTTTCCGGGGAGTCGGACAGAAATATAATAATAAAGTTGTAAAAATTCGGCAGGACTTGCTTTATTCTGAATTAGTTGGGAGAAGCCTCATGGTAAAGGCTGTCAACAAAGCACTTTGAAAAGGATTCCGAAGACCATTCAAGGAAAAGAATGGAGGTCCCTTGATACTCCCGCATTTCAACTCTTATCTTATGATAACCGGCAGGGAGATATATTGTTCCTGTTTTAGTGGTAGTGGGATGCCTTGCTGAAGAACTCGGCTCCTTAATGACAGTTGTGCCGTCAATATAAAGCTGTGCCCAATCATCTGAAGTCAGATAAAATGTATAACTGGAATTCTGCTCTATTTTGATAAAGCCTTCATAAACGACACTGAAAGTATCCAGCGTATTCAGGATACCATAAGGCCAGTTTTGGATGTCGCTGCCATGAATACTGGCGGCTAAATATGTATTTTCTGCAAACTTCAGCCTGGAATCAGTATGTTTAACTGCGGGGCCATTGAAATGCGTCCCCTGGTAATAGTAACCAACAATCTCTGGCTTGTATTCCGTATCATTCCCTGGCTTGTATTCTGTATCATTCCCTGGCTTGTATTTCGTATCATTCCCTGGCTTGTATTTCGTATCATTCCCTGGCTTGTATTTCGTATCATTCCCTGGCTGATATTCCGTATCAATCCCATTCATGAACCTGATTTCCTGGATGAAAACAGGTTTTTTGGTCCTGAGATCAATGACCTTAAATGTCACAAGGTCTCCTGCATTTATCGGTATCAAATTTCCGTTCCTGTCTTTAAGAGGCAGCAGTTTAATATCGCCTGCCTTCAAAACTTCAAGGTTTGAAGCCTCAAGGAGGTTATTCTTTCCGGCCATATCAAGGATTACGGAAGTCGTTGAATTGCTGAAGTCTATAGAGTCTCCCCCAAGGTGCTCAATTTTCAGCGTACTGGTGTTATATTCATAAACCCTGAGGTCTGCAAGCGGGGCCGGATCTAAATTATCTGGATTATTTCCAGCAAAAAAAGCAGATGCTATAAGAGCCACAATCAAAAAAACAATAGCAAGCATAAGAGCTGTTCCTATTAGTGGGGCAAGTCCAGCTCTGTTTTTCAGCAGATTTTCCGACATCATGTATATCTTTTAAACAAAAGTCATCAATCACAGTACGAAATATTATTACATTTATGCTGTCGGTTTTGGATCAAATTAAACTGTATTCCAGGGCCCAGGCATAAAACCGATCTTCTCGGTCAGTTTATATTACGAATCTTATAAATCTTCCAGTATAATAACCTATTATATATTTTTAAACACTGTTTATATACTTTTCTACTCTATAATGGACTTTCCACAGATGTCGGTGTACTTTTCTTTTACCTTATTTTGTCCTCAGCCGGATTTGCACTTAAATTTCGCTTTGCACGATAAATGCAGGTAAAGAATACATCTCCTTCAACGTCTTCTTTTTTCGATCCCGGGTTTATAAGCTATGCTCCGTTTTCGTGGCCTTTCCTCTTTTGCTATTAATATTCAGCTTTTTTTTCATGCTTGATGCCTGAAAGGTTCATTGGAGGGTCTGGATATTATTTGAGTTGTCATATAAAATTCTCTTATACAAGCTCAACAACTTTTAATATCACAAGCTTCTAAAGCTAGAGTCGGTGGGGTAAACTATGGCATTTTCAATATGGGGATGCCTCTTTGAGATTACGTCGGATAGTGTATACTACGCAGGGTGCCTTCGAACAGAAGGCTCCTTTTTGAGATAGAGTTGGGTAGAATACGTTATACACCGGGCATTTTCAAACAGAGAGTGCTTTGAGGTAACGTCTGATAGAATACATTATCAGTGGGGTTATGGTAAAAATGCTATTAAAAAGTTTAAAAGAAATCATAAAAACCGTAATAGAAGAGAAAAGTTTACAAACGGAAACGATTATGGAGATCGCGGAATGGGTCCATAGTCTGGAGTTTCTAACAATAAAGGTGATAATGTTTTCTTTAACTGTTTATCACCTGTATGAATACACTGTTCAAAATATATTTTGAACTGTATGTTAAAACTGTACTTTAAAACTGCAGTTAATATGGTACTGCAGGTTTGCCTCCTTTCGAGTTTGAATTGAAAAATCTGCTTTCTACTGAAACGAAATGTTTCCGGACTACAGTTAAGGGGAACCCTGTGGGGCACCAGTGGTCAGTTAAAGCAGACAGACGGCTGCCGCTTTTGTTATGGCAGGACTTATGCAGCTCAACCGTACTCATATGAAACGAGAACGAAAATGAGAAACGCAAATCTGAGGCCCCAAACGTTAAGGCAAAATGCTTTTTCAAAGCTCATGTCTGTCAGGTTCCGTTTCATAACTGTGTAAGTCATCCGTAGAAAAGGAGGCTTTGCTTCAATCATGGCTTCAAAACGCCTGGGGTTGAAACAATCTACATAGGGTGGATCAGACACCCTACTCTAATACCCCGCCTGTTTCAAAAACCCTCAGGTAAAAAAAGCTAATCGGAACTAAAATAACCGGTTAATAGCCATAAAAAGAAGCATTCTCAAATCAAAAATAAACCTTCTCAGTCCAAAAAGAACCAGGGCTCAGCAAATGCTAAACAAACAGCCCTGTGATTTATTTTTTGCTTCGGCACTTTTGCCGTTGCATTTTTTTGTTTTTAATTTCCCTCTCATGTTTTATTTCTTTCCCGTTGTCACTTTTTAGGCTTTGTCATCCGATTGGGATGACTGTCCTTCTATATGAAGCCCTTTTCCATAAATTTTAAATTATCCGGAAACTTATGGGAACGCTAATGGTCCCAAAAATTCTTGTTACAAATGATGATGGTGTTTATTCGACTGGCCTGAAAGCTGCCTTTGACAGTGTTTCGGACCTGGGGGAAGTTACGATTTCGGCTCCTTCTGTCCAGCAGAGCGGGGTCGGACGTTCTATTTCTATCTTTGAACCCCTCCGGATTACAAAAACCGATGTAGGAGGCGCACCTGCTTATGCTGTGGGTGGGACTCCAACAGATTCTGTAATTCTGGGCATCTTTACCATCCTCAAACAAATGCCAGACCTGGTGCTCTCGGGCTTTAACATTGGAGAGAACATCAGCACGGATACGATCACCACCTCAGGGACTATCGGAGGAGCCCTTGAAGCTGCAAGCTATGGCGTTCCGGCAATTGCCGCCTCCATGCAGGTGCTTGACGAAGGGCAGAAATTCGACGATCCCAGGGACTACCACAGAGAACGCTTCGAAGCCGGGATCAAAATCGTAAACAGAGTGGCTCGAAACGTCCTCAGGTACGGCATGCCTGAAAATGTGGACCTTTTAAACATCAACATTCCCTACCATGCCGAAGAAGACACCCCCATAGAAATAACCCGCCTTGCGCGGAAGGTCTTCAAAACTGATGTGGAAGAGCGGCGTGACCCCCGGGGTAGGCCTTATTACTGGATTGCAGGAGACCTTATCCGCGAAGAAGAGGAAGGGACCGATGTACATGCCATCATGCAGAAAGGGCACGTCTCAATAACTCCGATTACCCTGGACTCAACGGCAAGAATAGAGTTTTCAGAGATCGAAAAATATCTCTGAGCCCTTGAGCCCTTAATAGTCTCTGAAACAGAAGGAAAGGCTCACTGAAAAAAGAATAAAATAGCTTTTAAAAAAGAAGGATAAGATCTTTCCGGAGAAAATACTGGTTTTTCCCCTTTCAGCCGGAAGCCCCGTTTTATTCTTTTATTTTATTCTTTTTTCCGTTTTGTTTTTTGTTTTATTCCTTTTCTACTTTTATGGAAATTTCCTTCCATTCGTCGTCAATGGTGTGGAGCGACTCAACCATCGCTTTGATCACGTTTCCTAAGATTTTCTGGACAAACTCGTTCGTGGGAATTTTTCTGTCGTCTACTGAAAGTTCAATTTTCATTTTTTTCTCCTCCTTATTTTCCAGATTTTTCTTCTTTTCTTTCATCTACTTTTTTATGTCTTCTTTTGTCTTTTTCCTTATTTCTATCCCTATTGCAGGAGTACAGTAAGGTTTCCTCCGGCTTACTGCAAGCCTGAGAAGTTTTTCGATCTCTTCGGGGCTCTTTGCTTCCCGGGCATCAACAAGGTTATCGTGTACGAGCAGGCAGGGCTTGAACTTTCCATCGGCTGTGACCCTGAGCCTGCTGCAGTGGGCGCAGAACTCTGAGTTGTCCATTGGCCGCACAAATTCCACTTCTACTCCGTCGATAATGTATTTTTTCCGGTGGTGCAGGTGCCGGACTCTTACCTCGCTTGCCCGTTCCTCAAGGCTTTTTTCGAGGGTTTTTGAATCAATAGTATACTTTGAAAGCCCTGGGCCGATATTCATGAGCTCAATAAGCTGCAGGATAACATTTCCTTCATAAGGACGGATAAAATCCATCATTGCATCGATTTCATTGTCGTTTATGCCTTTCAGGAGCACCATGTTTAGCTTTACAGGTGTCAGTCCAGCTTCAACTGCGCTGTCGATACCTTTTATTACTTTCTCAAGAGAGCCCTTAGGAGCTCCGGTAATCGCTTCGTATTTTTCTGGGACAAGAGAGTCCAGGCTCACATTTACCCTGTCCAGGCCTGCAGCTTTCAGGGTTTTTGCACGCTTCTCAAGCATGATGCCGTTTGTGGTTGCCGAGACTTCTTTAAGGGAGGGGAGACAGGCAAGGATTTCTTCAAAGTCCTTTCTGAAAAGAGGTTCTCCCCCCGAGAACTTTACTTTGCGGACTCCGAATTTTTCTGCTTCCCGGACAATTCCGCAGATAAGTTCCGGGCTCATCTCGTGTCCTAAGGGGCCGCAGGTGCAGCAGTCTGCTCCTTCATTATGGCAGTACATACAGGCAAGGTTGCACCTTTCCGTGATGGATATGCGAAGCCCGGTTACTTTGCGCCCGTAAGGGTCAACCAGGATTTTTTCTTCTTTTTCTTTCGGAAGCAGGGAGTTTTTCCCTGAATTGTTGTCCTTCATATTTCCTCGGCGGATTTATATAATCGAGGTAATAATATTTTTCGGTAGAATCCTAATCTGATCATCTGGAGTGATCAAAAGTATAATGACTAAAAAGAATAGCTGCTAGCGATATGTTTCATCTACTATAATACATAATTGCAGCTAATATAAATCGATAGCGCATATTATTTCGGAAATTCGCGGAAGAAAAATATTGAAGTTTGATTCTTTACTCTGGCTTTCTTCAGGTTTAATTACTTTGGAGGGGTGGAGGGTCATGAATACCCCGCCTTGCAGGTCGGGGATGAAGTTAACTCTCGCTGGCTTTTCTTTTTGTTCCTTTAGTTCTATCGATCCGTTGGAAACGTGACCGCTTACGCAATCAAGCGCTATATTAAGGAACCGCAGAGGACACCGAAAGCCGAGTTTCAATCGCATAATTAAGGAAATCTATGCAAAGGAGAGTCAACGAGTTTTGATATATCCAAAAATCAGGTAAATTTACGATTTTAAAAATGTTAAAAAAGTTATCTGAAAAATAGTTACATCCAATGGTTGCATTTTAACTTTTTGTGCGGAGAGTGTGTCTAACCCTCCGGCACATAAGTTATTTTCTGGCCAATTGATTCTACTTATTCAATGGTCTTGTATAATATCTGCAGGGCTTACCTGTTCAGAGATTTTCTTATTAACATTCTTTTGCTGGAGTTTCTGCAACTTCCGGGCAGTCTTCTGCTTCCTCTGCTGGGGTTTCTGCAACTTCCGGGCAGTCTTCTGCTTCATCTGCTGGAGTTTCTACAACATCCGGGCAGTCTTCTGCTTCCTCTGCTGGAGTTTCTACAACATCCGGGCAGTCTTCTGC